>JBOIDM010000020.1:0-21064 GCA_050740575.1 Gammaproteobacteria bacterium | reverse complement strand
GTACAAAGGCATTAGCGATTTCATCCCGCTGGCCGGCATTTTCTCGAAACCCGTCGGTGGTAAAGTGGAATCCACCGACGCTGAAAGATGTCTTCTGGTAGATGCCCGAGACGATCCCTTCTCCGCCGTAGGTGCTATGCTCCCCAACCAGGCCGCTCGTCTGTAATGTGATCCCATCTCGGTTGAAAATAGGGTTAAACTCATTGAAGGAGAGAGCCCCAGGTCCTTGGGCACTGATGAGGAACAGGTTGCTTTCGGCAAGGCGCGGCTGAATGGGCGTCGTGTTGATGGGCTGCAGCAGCTGAGACTGGAGCAGCTCGCTGACCCTGGCGATCTCATGGCGCGGTAGCGCAGAGTAAGAGTCGGCCAGAAACCGGTGAGCAGAATAGTTGGTCGGATCGGTGTTGACCGACTTCCAGCCTTCCACCAAGGCCAATTGCTGGAAACCCAGATCGGTGTAGATCTTGCCCAGGCTCGCGCTGCGGGCCGCCAGGTCCGAATCGAGCAACAGACGTGACCGGTAGACTGCACGGTTGTCGTTTAATTCAATGGCTTTTTCCATGTCCTGCAAAGCCTCGACCGGCCGGTTCGTCGTCTGCTTTTGGATGGCATCGTAGAAGAAGGGTGTGGGATCGCTGGGGTCCAGTTCTTTGGCTGTGGCGTACTCACGGTCGGTCAATGTCGTGCGTTTCTCTTCATAGTAGGCCTTGCCCAGATAGCTCCGGACGATGGAGTTATTGGGATCCAAGCTCGCGGCAACCTCGATCTCGCGGCGTCCCTCATGCAGTTCACCCGCCCGGATCTTGGCCAGCCCGACACCTAGCCTCGGGAGGGGATCCGTTTGATCCAACGCAATCGCTTTTTCAAAGGCCTCCTTGGCGTGTGTCGTCTTGACCGCCGTCAGGTAAGCGAAACCCAGCACCGTCTGTGTCCTCGACAGATCCGGCTCCAGTGTGACCGCCTTCTCTGCCGCTTTGAGGGCTCGATCCAGACGGCCTAACGACGACCAGAGCTCCGCCAACCGTGCCCACGCCAGCGCATTTTTTGGATCGAGTTGCACGGCTTTTTCTAGACTTGCGCGCGCCCCTTCGAGGTCGAAGCTGGCCTGCCGGGCATAGGACAGGGCGATCAGTGCGGTGGCGGAGCCGGGAGCCGACTCGACGGCGCGCTGTGCGAAATTGAGTGCTCTATCTTTCTCATTCCGCACCACGGCGATGATCGATCGCAGCGCCAAGACATTGCTGTCGTTCGGGGCCAAGCTCAGCGCCCGTTTGAGATCTGCATCGGCCTCATCCACGCGGCCCAAGGCCAGCAGCAGTGAGGCGCGATAAGCAAAAACGCGCGGGTCGCGGACCGTCTCCGGAACGGTCGCAATAAGCTCGAACGCTTTCTGGCGATCGCCTCGCAAGTAAAACTCGATGGATTGTCGAACTATCCCTGGCCAGCCTGGTCCAGGCGGGAATTCATCCGGGCGAAGATAGAGCAGGGGCGGATAGTAAAGTGCCCACTGGACGGCATCCCGAGGGCGGACAACAGTGCGGTAGACAGGTGCCTTTCCGGCTTCCGCGGTGGCGGCCTGACCTGAGCCAATCGCGAGACGCCCCCTATCGTTTGAAACCAGCACGCGGCCTTCCAAAACAGTGAGCAGCGAACGATTACCGTCCACTTGGACATAAAACTCTGTACCGTCGATATCCCCTTTGAGATGCGGTGTCGTAACCCTTAGCAGCCAGGGTTGGTGGCTGATAGAATGTAAGGCGCCATTCACAAGATCAATCCAAGACCGCTCGTCGGTCTTCCCCGTAATATTGACAAGACGTATGCTCGTACGTTGGTCGATGCGTAGCACCGCGTCATTGATCAACTGGACAGCGACACGACTGCGCTTTCCCACCCGTATGGTGTCGCCCTCGCACAGGCGCTGATCCAGCTGCGCGGCGCGCCAGCCTCCTCCACCATCACTCTGGACATCGGCTTCGCCTTCGATGCTCGCAACCCTTCCCACCAGTTCCGGACAGATCTCCTCTGCGTAGGCCTCGGAGGCGAACAAGCAAGAGATAAGGGCTAATAAGGCGAGACAACCAAGGCCCCGCAAAGCCATGACGGTTTGCCTTCGAATGGGATCGATCCCAGAAACCATGCCTCCCCCCACACACGTGTCTCCGGCGCTGCGTGCAGAAGCACTATGCAGGTTCCGGCACCATATTCGGGGAAAGCACGTACTTCCTGGCCACCCCGGCCGTGATCCCGAGTCGGATCAGATCCGCAAGGCTGCGGGCACCGCGCTTCTGCTTAACGCGCATCGCATAGTGTGCAACCGGATCGCATGGTTTGCAACGGATTTATGCAAACGGGGAGAAGAGGTTGCGCGATCTCTGCGTGACCCGCCGTTCCGCCAACATGCGAAAGATATCGAACTCTGGGGTCGAGCGGTTGGCAAGCGGATGCAGCCGGATGTCGAGATGGCTGAGCGCGATCGACTGTGCCACCTCCCGGCTTTAATAGAAATCGCGCTGCGTCACGTAGCCGATCTGACACGTTCTTCACTGTATGGCGAGATCGGCTGGGGCTACGCCGCGCAGCCCAAAGCGCCCCATGAACCACAAGAGACCGCTACTATAGCGGGACGAGACACCTACTCCGGAGGCTTGTAGCGCAACTTGCCGCTCGATATGATTATGGGCTGCGATCTTCAGGAAGCTTGATCCTCCGCCTAATCACTCGCGCCCCGCGCGTTGCATGGCCGCCATCCTCCCATCGTAAAAATACGCCACTAACTTGGACCAAGCCTGGATATTGGTCATTTGAACAGCGGTATAGCGAGCCATCGCGGCGCCCAGCTCATCCGGGGATCGCCGCCCTATCAGGGGCGTCAGTGCCTCGGCGAGCAGCTCCGCCGAGAGCAGTGCCAGAGACACGCCCGGCGACAGCATCGGATCCACGAAACCCAAGGCATCTCCCACCATTACCCAACCCCGGCCATAACCCCGCCGGGAGATGAGTTGGTAGTTCGAATAGGTGGCGACCGGTGTCACGCGCCGGGCCTCTCCGGCCAGCGCAGCATGCAGGCGAGAGCCGATCCCGACGGGCCGGAGCCCAGGATGGCTACGCGCAGAACGCCCGCCTCTCCCTTCGTCGCTGGCTCGTTTACGGGTGCGCTCATAAAATCGCCTAAAATCTGCCAGGATAGCTTGACTAACCGGAGCCCGATGATATTACATAACCACGCCGCAAAGGATGGCGCTGAAAAATTAATTTACGAGCTTGCGAAGAAATCGTAGCGAGCAAGCCCGCCCGCAAGGCGCACGGCGCACAGGACGGTTTCGCTCGGAGCGAAACGGAGCGCAAGCCCCGGAGGGGTGAGTCCCAAGGATGGGACGAGCAACCGCAGTGTATGTGGAAATACATGAGGATTCCGAGCACCGCGCAACGATGTGGGCGGGTTGCGCAGTAGATTTATTCACAAGCTCTCACCGGGGAAACCAACCAATGAACATGCATAAGACACTTAAGACAGGCGCCTGGCTTGGAATCATGATGGCGATCTTGGCGGGCTGTAGGACCGCGCCGATCTATAACGTGACCGACTCAACGGTGCCACCGACGACCTCCGGTAAACCCCTCACGCTGGATAATGTAAGCAAGGCCATCGTCGATGCCGGCATGGGTTTAGGCTGGGAAATGCGGGTCGTGAGGCCCGGTCAGATCACGGGCACGCTGCACCTCCGCAGCCACACGGCGATCGTCGACATCCCTTATACCACTACTGCCTATAGCATCGTTTATAACAGCAGCCAGGACCTCAACTACGACTCGACGCACCAGACCATCCATAAGAACTACAATGGGTGGATCCAAAATCTGGATAAAGCGATCCGGGGGCGTCTGAGCGCTTTCGGTTACTAAGACCGCGGTCCGGCCGGCCTTTGCCGCCGCGTGACCAACCGCCGCGGAAAGATGTCGCCATCCGCCACCAAAAGGGGGCGTCAGTCTGACCCTGCGCGGGGCGGAACGCGACATTCTCAAGATCGATCTTCTCTAGGAAGATTGTACGGCGGGCAAATGGGACTGATTAGCGAGGTAGGCATGGAAACAACCACTGCGGCCACCGAGGCGCGGCAACTACTCCTGCGTTACCATCAAGGAGTCTTGTCTACGCTCTCCGTGGCGGTTAGCGGTTATCCCTTCGGCTCGGTCGTCCCCTACTGCCTCGATCGGCAGGGGCGCCCCATCATCCTCATCAGCCGTATCGCCCAGCATACCAAGAACATCCTGGCCGATCCCAAGGTGTCGCTCATTGCCATCGAGCGCGGCGTCGACGACATCCAAACCGCCGGGCGTTTGACCCTGCTCGCCGACGCGGTCCGCATCCCGCCCGAGGACGAAGACACGCCCGAGCGCTACTACTGCTATTTCCCGCAGTCGCGCGACTACCACAAGACCCACGACTTCGACTTCCATCGCCTGGAGCCGGTGCGCGCCCGTTACATCGGCGGCTTCGGCGATATCCACTGGCTGGAACCCAGACGACTGCTGCTTCCCAACCCCTTCACCTGCGAGGAAGAGCTTGGTATGGTCGGGCACATGAATGAGGACCACCCCGAAGCGATGCAGCGCTATTGCCTTAATGCCGGCCTTACCCTGCCCGAGTCCGTCACGCCGGTAATGACGGGGATAGACGCGGAGGGCTTTCACCTACGGCTGGGTACGCGCATCGTCCGCTTCGAGTTTTCCTCGCCGGTGCAAAGCCCTATAGAAATACGCCAAGCCCTGGTGGCGATGGCACGAGCGTAGTTGGCCCTCTGCAGAGGAACAAACGGGGTCTGGTCCTTCGATATCGGTTTCTTATATTTCAAGGCGTGACCGCTTTACTTCACGATTTCAGCATCAACGAAAATGCGTTCAGCACCGTCTGGCGGATGAGTGCAATCGGCCCCAATTGCCGACATCCAGGAGGTTTCCTTGAGTGCACGCGCCGAGCTCTAGGATGTGAGTAGTTTGCCAATCTGCCACGGGCGCAGTGGTTCAGATACTGCCGCAGGGTCAGGCGAGATGGAAGCAGTTTAGTGATGCGAGCGTTTTATATTTTATATATAATTATATAGTTTATTAGTTACTTGGCATCGAACTCGTGACCGTATTTGTGGTTGACGCCTTGTCGAAAAGCACCGTAAGACCTCACGACTTGCCCGAATTCCTCGACCCACCGCTAAATGAGGTGGTCCTCGGGGTCCAGTTTTCGCGACCCAAGGGTTATCAGCAAGTACGGGCTGGCGAGGTGTGGGGCCTTTACCGTAACCAATATCCGGAAGTTCAGGAGCTTCCGGCGCTACCGCCTGTTTTTGAGGTTTTCGGCCTTCCGCATAGCTGGCCGATCAACCCTTCCATCAACATTATAAGCGGAGCGACCCACGACAGATTCTGGTTCTTGCAACCGGATGGTGCTGAGTTGATCCAATTTCAAGAGGACCGACTTCTTCATAATTGGCGAAAAGTTGGAGAAGCGACAAACGCCTACCCGCGGTTTGAGTCAATGATCCGACGTTTCAAAGAGGAACTCGAACAATTGCAGACCTATATGTCGGGCCTCGATCCCCAATCACTTTCAATTAATCAGTCTGAAATTTCGTATATCAACCACATTGGCGCAGACCAGGGACAAGAATTAAGAGCATCGGAATGGATTCGTTTCTTGTCACTCGGGGACAGTGATCCAGATGATCTAAACCTTGCGCTACGTGATGTTATCCGCGGTGAGGATCAAAAGCCTGAAGGCCGCCTAATTTGTGATATCGCAACCGGCCGAAAAACCGGAGGTCAACGAATCATCCAACTTACGCTAACCGTTCGAGGGGTACCCAAAGGTACGAATATATCCGCCGCCCTCGATTTTATAACGCGAGGACGCACATTGATTGTCAATCGCTTCACCGACATTACAACCGAGTCTGCGCACCTTGCTTGGAAGAGACAGCAATGAATTCACACTCGAACATTTCGAGGAGCTACGCGGCTAGCAGCAGATTGTCATACAGCTACAACGTCATCGATTTACAAGCTCCGCAGGTTCGGAGGACTCTCTCCGAAAATAGCGCAAGTTGGCGCCCCCAAGTGCTTGCCCGCTTGGAAACGCTAGTTCGCCTAGAACCCGGTTGGGATGGCTACACGGGATTGCCGGTATCTTTCGAGAACGCCACATTCGCGCTTCAAATGCTAGATCTACTCTGCGGTGCTGAAACGCCTCTCCCACAGATTGTTCCGGGCTCTTCCGGAGATCTCCAGATCGAATGGCATAACGCGGCTGGCGACATGGAGTTACATGTTCGCAGCCCTAACGACGTCCATGCGTGGAAATGCATGGTCGGTGATGGGAAAGACGGCATAGAACTTGACCTCACCAATGACTTCTTGGACGTGACTCATTGGATCATGCAATTGACGGAGCCGAGTGTTGCCGCTCGATCCGCCACCACGTAACGAGGCCGGAGAGGTCATCCGTCACGACCATCCGGGTATCCTCGACCAGGATGGAATAATCCGCCGGATCTGTGAGCTTCAGATCGTTCTCGACGAGCGAACCGGACAGCGACGGGTTTCCTCAATGGCATTAAAGCCATCGACGGGAGTTAACGGGGGAATGTCTGTGGATCTCCAGCGCCAAATAGAAGAATCCGGTCTCGATGCCCGAGTATTCGTGACCACACCCCGTTGGACCGGTTCGATTCGTTTTGAGGCTAGGCAGCTCCGTGCAGAGAACCTCATGGTTGGCTATGATCCGACGGACGATAACCCGTATCACGGACAGGTGTGGGGGGCTTTTTCTAGGAGCGTTCAGAAAAGGCTTTTCCGTGTCTGCGAGTGGTTTGTTCCGATTGCAGATGTTGTAATTCCTGTTGACGACTGATTCATTCTGACACAGGTCGAGATTTCATCAAGCCGGAGGAACGCACTTCTATCACCTTCAAGTTGAAGGGCAGATTCTCGGAATCTCGATTGACGGCTCAGGGTCTATTCTGTTGAAAAACTTGTGGAACTCGTGCTCCTGTTGGCGATCTGATCAGATCAGCCCGTACCCTATCGGCGCACTGTCTACTTCCCGGAAGAAGGAACTAAGAAGCCAGGTTTTCAACAGAATAGGTCAGGAGCGGTCACTCAAACATAAGCCGTCAATCCCTACTTTGGGAAGAGGATGGAAGACATTAGTCCAAGCGAGGTATCGCCAAGGTCCAAGGGCAGCTCCTCTTGCATGCACGATGATGCCTCAGCGTCTATTCATTTTGCTCCGGCTCGATAGGCTCGGGACGGCCCGGCCCGAGCGCCCCATCGGCACGCACACGCAGGTAGGCATATAAGTCCATGATGTGCGGTTTGATGCGCGGATCGGACTCCCAGGCGGGCATCATGAGCTGCCCGTGCGGTCCGCGCTTGCGTTTTTTCATCTCCTCGACGATCGCTGCCAGCTCTGCTCGATCCTCGGGCAGACCTTCCCGATACGGCACCAGGATCCGGTAGCGCGACAGCACGGTCATGGCAAACTCCGCAGGGCTCAGGCGCTTTACGCGCTGTGTGAGGTCGGGGGCAACATCGGTGCCGGCGGCGCCGATGCCGTGGCATCCGAAACAGGCGGAGTGGAATACCCGCCAGCCGAGCATGGTCGATTTATCGACCTTTCCATCGATGACGCGGTAGTGGTCGGTAGCCTTCTCGTGAGCGCCACGGCCTTCCCCTGTTTCGGCCCAACTCGGGCATGCGAGCAAGAGTGTGCCTACGATGCTAGCAATCAAAAAAACATAGCGCGGAACTAAGAACACTCGAATGTTCGAGAAAGCCAACTCGGGTGGTAGTTGAGCGTCACTATTAAAGAAATAACCATTCATCGGGGCGACTTTTCGCAATCAGAGCAGTGTAACGAAGACGGCACACGGTGTCAGGGCGGCGATGCTAGCCGATAGTGCCGAGCTGGCCCGCCTTGATGGAGAAGAGAGTATATATGCGCAACGCATCAATGTGAGGTGACCGGATCACCGATGGTCCCGGCTTGAGTATCGTGGTCGGGGAGCGGCGCCTTGGGCGGCCGAGGCCGTCCAGCGTCGTTCCAGCCCTTCGGTGGACGCGGGAGTTGGCCGTTCATGATGTCATCGATCTGTTCGCCATCGATGGTTTCGTACTTCATCAAGGCCTCGGCCATCGAATGCAGCTTATCGAGGTTGTGCTCGAGGAGGTCCTTCGTGCGCTGGTAGTTCCGATCGACGATCCGACGGATCTCCTGGTCTATCGCATGCGCGGTCTCATCAGAGACCATCTTCTGCTGCGTCACCGCGTGCCCGAGGAACACCTCTCCCTCGTCTTCCCCGTAAGCCAAGGGCCCTAAGCGCTCCGAGAGACCCCACTTGGTTACCATATTGCGCGCCAGCTCGGTCACCCGCTCGATGTCGTTCGCGGCCCCTGTCGTCACCTGCTCAATCCCAAAGATAAGCTCTTCCGCCACCCGGCCCCCAAAGAGACTCGAGATCTGGCTCTCCAGCCGCTCCTTGCTCGCGCTGAAGCGGTCCCGCTCGGGCAGAAACATCGTCACCCCGAGCGCCCGCCCGCGCGGGATGATGCTTACCTTGTAGACCGGATCGTGCGAGGGCATCAACCGCCCGACGATCGCATGCCCTGCCTCGTGATAGGCCGTCAGCCGCTTCTCGTCCTCGCTCATCACCATGGAGCGGCGCTCGGTCCCCATCATGATCTTGTCCTTGGCCTTCTCGAAGTCTTCCATCTCGACGAACCGCTTGTCGGAACGCGCGGCAAAGAGCGCCGCCTCGTTCACCAGATTGGCCAAGTCCGCACCGGAGAAACCCGGCGTCCCACGGGCAATGATCCCCGCGCTCACATCATCGGCCACCGGCGCCTTGCGCATGTGCACCTTCAAAATCTGCTCCCGCCCCCGAATGTCGGGCAAGGGCACGACCACATGCCGGTCAAACCGGCCGGGCCGGAGTAACGCCGGATCCAGTACGTCGGGACGGTTGGTCGCGGCAATGATGATGATCCCCTCATTGCCCTCAAACCCGTCCATCTCCACCAACAACTGATTGAGCGTCTGCTCCCGCTCGTCGTGCCCGCCCCCGAGCCCCGCGCCCCGGTGCCGGCCGACCGCATCGATCTCATCGATGAATACAATACAGGGGGCACGCTTTTTCGCCTGCTCGAACATGTCGCGCACCCGAGAGGCGCCCACACCGACGAACATCTCGACGAAGTTCGACCCCGAGATGATGAAAAAGGGCACCTTAGCCTCGCCCGCAATTGCCTTCGCCAAGAGCGTCTTGCCCGTACCGGGCGGGCCGATCATTAACACCCCGCGCGGGATCTTTCCGCCGAGCGTCTGAAACTTCCCCGGATCACGCAGGAACTCCACCAGCTCCACCACCTCTTCCTTGGCCTCTTCCACACCGGCCACATCGCTGAACGTAATTTTGACCTGGTCTTCCCCCATCAGCCGCGCGGGACTCTTGCCGAACGACATCGCCCCGCGGCCGCCCATCCCGCCTTGCATCTGCCGCATGAAGAAAATCCACACCGCAATCAAAAGCAGCATCGGGAACCACGAGATGAAGACCTGCATCAGCACACCCCGATGCTCGGGGGGACGCGCCTCGATCGAGACCTGTTTGTCCAGCAGATCCTGAACCAAGGCACCGTTATCGGCTTCCGGGCTGTAGGTGTAGGCCCTGGTTCCATCCGTGAGCTGGATGGCAATGGCTGATCCGTCTATGTATACCTTCTCGACGCGACCCGCCTTGACGTCGCTAAGGAACCGCGAGTAGTCCATGGCATCCCCAGCGCGGCCGCGGGTTTCGACGTTCGCGAACAGGAGCAATGCAACGGAAGCGATCACAATCACCGTGAATATCATGCGTTTTGCTGTATCGTTCATGGTTCGGCTCCTTATTTCAACTCAGGGCTGCGCCCAGATGTGAATGCCGGGACTTCGGCTTGCACAAGACGGTTCGGTTTGCACTCTCAGCAGAATATATAGATGATGTACGTAATCTATACTAAGATTATACTAGTAATGTAAATTTGTCAAGGCGACCAGCGGAGGTAATTTTCTTAGGCTTCGGCAGGTACCTCCGGTGCTAATTAGTATTTCAGAGGTGGTCACGTATGCGCCGTTCTAGAGAAGACGCTGCCAGGACTCGGCAGGAGATCGTCAAGGCCGCAGCAACCCTCCTTCGGGAACGAGGGTTACATGGGGTGAGTGTGGCCGATCTCATGAGCGAGATAGGACTTACTCATGGGGGGTTCTATACCCATTTCGAATCGAAAGAGGCGCTTATGTCGGAGGCCATGGAAGCGGCATTCAGTGAATCGATGAGTGGCTGGCATAGGGTTTTGGCAAGCGCTAAGACAAAGAGCGGTTTCGCTAGCCTTGTCGATCTCTATTTGGGAGAAAAGCATCTCAGGGATCCGAAGACGGGCTGTGCCGTACCGGCACTCGGAAGCGAAATCGCGCGCGCAAGCACTGTGGTACAGGAAAGCGTCGCGAAAGGAATTAACGATATGATTGAGGTTTTCTCGGAGCAGATAAACGACGTATCGCCGGAACGCAAGAAGGAGCGGGCCATTGCGACCGTCGCCGGCCTGGTTGGCGCGATGGTGATGGCCCGGTGTGTCAGGGATGAACCGACCGCGCGATCGTATTTGCAAGCCACCCGCAACCAACTGCTAGGGACGCAGGGGACAACGGCATCGAGGTCGCGCACAAAAGCGAGTCGCGCCTAGAGATTCCCAGGACACTGCTACGAATTCGGCCGAAACGGGATGGCTAATAGATACCCGCTCCGAAAAATGTCGCATACTTATTGCATCATAATCGATCGTCGAATGATGCTTTTTAGTATCTACAGCTCACACGATTCGAGGCTCAGCCCCTCGTGTGCCGGTCGAAACTAATCTCAGAGGTTTGCCTTTTGATGAATAAATAGCTTGGGTTAGTACGGCATGAGCGATGCCGCACATGGCGGCTCCCCATGAGGAGATATCGACGACCGGGCTTGCCCGATAATCACCTGGAGAAAGAATATGGACATTCTAACCGCAACTATCATGCTCATGTTTTCGATTCTGCTGCCAATGCATGCGCTTGCAGCTCCCCAATACCAAGGACCCGTTCATGATGCTCCACCGCCGCCTTTCGCTTCCGACCGATTGCTGGTGAGCTTCCAACCCGGAACCGCTGCCTCAGAGATAGCTGCGGCCCATCGCCTGACGGGCGGACACACGCTGAAAATTATCCCGGCCATCGGCGTACACGTGGTCCAAGTGCCGGCCGACACGGTGCTTGACAAGATCCGCCTGTACCGAACCAATCCGAATGTCAAATATGCCGAACCGGACTTCAACCGCGTACTCGTCATCCCGGACGAAATGTCGAATAACCCGCAATCGAACGACTTTGGTATTGACTATTTCAACGAACAGTGGGGACTGCACAACACCGGTCAATTACTCACTGACCCCAGTACTGGAACACAAACGTTGTCTGGGTGGAACGACGCGGATATCGATGCGCCCGAGGGATGGGATATCTCCACGGGTGATCCCAGAGTTATCATCGCCATGTTGGATACCGGCATCGACTGCGCGAACAATCTCGAATTTTTTGGCAAATGTGTCGACGAACAAAATTTCGTCTATCCGCATAGCGATACCACTGCTGATATCGTCAGCCACGGCACCCACACGGCGGGCATCGCCGCCGCCGGAACCGACAACGACATTGGCATCGCCGGCGTGGGCTGGAAGAGTTCCATTGCCAACCTTAAGGCATGCTACGAGTACGAATACGACCTGTGTCCACCTTTCGGATGTACCGTTCTGACCGGTGTTTGCCCCGTGTCCGCGTCGGCCGAGGCGATCACCTACGCGGCAGATCATGGCTACCGTGTCATCAACATGAGCTACGCCAGCGATGTGGTCGACCCAGCTACCGGCGAGCCGACCGGGTTGTCATCGCCTCCGAACGCCGAGTCAGCGGCCGTCACTTACGCGTGGAACAAGGGCGTCGTGCTGGTGGCAGCGGCGGGTAACAACAATAACACAAACAAGGTGTATCCGGCGGCTCTCCCGGAGGTGATCGCTGTCGCCGCGGTGGACCGTTATGACGATCGCGCCTCCTTTTCTACCTTCAGCAATAATTGGGTATCAATGCTCGCGCCGGGAGAAAACATTCTCTCCACCATACCGAACGACCTCTGCGTGTTCTATTCGGACATTTTGGGTTTTCCGTTCAATCCCGCCACGGATGCGTGCCTTGATTGGAATTCGGGAACTTCCATGGCGAGCCCCCACGTGGCGGGTGCGGCGGCGCTCCTCTGGTCCCATTTGTTTGCCGGCCAACTCGATCAGTCCCTGGAATCGTGTTCCGATTTAGACGGGACACCCTGTAACGCCGTGATACGGAGCCGCCTCCAGAGCGGCGCGGACACCACCGGCGCCCTTGGACAGAATTTCCTGGCCTGGGCACAGGATGGGCGGTTGAATCTTGCCAGCGCCCTAGCCAATACATCGACTCCTGTCGTGCCACCTGATCCTCCCAGCGGGGTCACGGCGACTGATAACGCTAATGGGACCGTTACTGTAAGCTGGAGCGACAACAGCAGTAACGAGACGGGCTTCGATGTGGAGCGTCAAAAATTGCGCAAGAATGGTTCATGGACGGTAGCTACCACCCTAGCGGTAGGCGCGAACGTCACCCAAATCACGGATGCAAGCGGAACGGGCACATTCCACTATAGAATCCGTGCGGTAAACGCAGTCGGCGCGTCGACGTGGACTGTGTGGGCGCAAATTGATGTGACAAACACTGCGCGGGGAGGTAGAAAAGGCGGCGGAAATAAACCGTAGCCAGAGGCTTTCCGCCCGATACACGGCCGGCGGAAATTCGCCGGCCGTGCATTCACACCGTGCAGGTGGCATCCATTCCATTAGGACAGTACCTATTGCTGCACATGGCGCAAGGTAGGTAGCCGCAAAAATCAATTCCTTTAGGTTGTCTGCGCCCGATTCTACTGGCCATTGAAGAACGCGGGTCTCGGCCCCATTCTACGTGTGAAACGGCACCGATACGCCAAGCGAGCACACGATGAAACCTTCCGCGGTCGTGATACCGCTGCTATCCGCAAACGATAACATCGAGTCGCCGCATCCGGCTCCGGGGGCTTCCGAGCCGCCGATGAGTGCGCATGCGGACGACGCCCTGCACGACGCCTACTCGCGCACCGTGAGCCAGGTGGCGCGAACGGCACGCCCGTCGGTTGCGCACATCACGGTGCGGCGCACCGATGGCCAGGCCGGTGCGGGCTCGGGTTTCGTGTTCACGCCCGACGGCTTCCTGCTGACCAACAGCCATGTCGTGCATGAGGGAAAGGAAATTATTGCGGCGTTTGCCGACGGGGTGGAGTTCCGTGCGCGGCTCATCGGCGCGGATCCGAGCACCGATACTGCGGTGCTGCGACTCGAAGGCGGCTCGACCGCGGCCTTGGCGCTCGGCGATTCACGCCAGCTGCAGCCGGGTCAGATCGCGGTCGCCTTGGGATCGCCGCTCGGCTTCGAATTCACGGTCACCGCCGGTATCGTCAGTGCGCTCGGACGGAGCCTGCCCGGCTTCGGCGGACGCATGATCGACGATGTCATTCAGACTGACGCCGCTCTCAATCCCGGCAACTCCGGCGGGCCGCTCCTCGACAGCGCCGCACGCGTCATCGGCGTCAACACCGCCGCAATCCCATCGGCGCATGGTCTCGCGTTTGCGGTGGCCATCAATACCGCGCGATGGGTTGCCATGGAACTGATGCGCCACGGGCGTGTCCGCCGCGCGAGTCTCGGTGTTGCCGCCGGCATCGCGTCCTTGCCCCGGCGCTGGGTCCGCGAGCATGATTGGCCGGTCGCCACGGGGATGCGCGTCCAAGAGGTCGCGGCGGGTTCTGCCGCCGCGAACGCGGGGCTGCGTGCGGGAGATTGGATCATCGGCGTGCAGGGGAAGCCCGTGTCGCAGCTTTCCGATCTCCTGAACTGGCTCGGAGGCAACGCCGCCGGTCAGGTCCTGCCTCTGAAAATCCTGCGCCCGCGCGCCGGAGTCCTCGAAGTTCTGCATGTGCTGGTGACGCCGACCGTACACTGAAGCGAAGCCGCGATCGGTCAGCAAACCGCGGCTTGCGGGTGCCATCTTTATTGGACGAGTGGCCATTGCTACACTGATTGTAGGACGCCCGACCCGTTTTCCTTCAGATCGCTGCTTCAGCCTAAGGGTGCATCAACCCGGCAGGGATCCCACTGATCGAGCCGGGCGTTGCAGTTCAAATAAACGAAGCCGACTCTTCGGAGGAAAAACTCATGAAACTGAACCTGCTCGTCCTCTATGGGTCGGTCCGCTCGACGCGGCAAGGGATCAAGGCCGCACGCTTCGTCGCCAACCAGTGCCGGGAACGCGGGCACGAGGTCTTTCTCGTCGATCCGTTCGAGTTCCGGCTGCCGCTCCTGGACAAGATGTACAAGGAATATCCGCCGGGAGGCGCACCGGAGCCGCTCGAGCGCTTGGCCGGCCGCGTGAAGGCGGCGGACGCCTACGTGATCGTCTCGGGCGAGTACAACCACACCGTTCCGCCTGCGCTCGCCAACCTCCTCGATCACTTCCACGAGGAGTACTTCTACAAGCCGAGCGCGATCGTCTGCTATTCGGCCGGAGCCTTCGGAGGCGTGCGGGCCGCGATCGCGCTGCGGGCCATGCTGGGCGAGCTTGGCATGTCGAGCATCCCCTCGATCTTCCCGATCCCGAAGGTCCAGGACGCGTTCCGGGAGGACGGCTCGCCGATCGACGAGGGCTACGGACACCGCATCGTGAAGTTCCTCGACGAGCTCGAGTGGTACGCGCGTGCGCTCAAGGCGGCTCGGGAATGCGGCCAAGAGCGCGAGCGGAGCAATTGCTCTGCGCAGCAGTTGATCGCGTCGTAACGGGAAAAGCAGCCGATCTCAGGCGCGGTAACCCGCAGACGAAAGGGGATCATGCCTTCAGCCGGTAGCCGGTTTTGAAAATCCACCACACGGTGCCTAGACAGAGGACGAGGAACCCTAGCGTTGCTGCCAGGCTTACACCGACGCCCACGTCGGCAATCTCGTAGAAGCTCCAGCGGAAACCGCTGACCAGATAGACGACCGGGTTGCCCATCGTGACGGCCTGCCAAAAAGGAGGCAGCATGTTCACGGAGTAGAACGTACCGCCGAGGAAGGTCAGCGGGGTGATTATGAGCAAGGGCACAACCTGCAGCTTCTCGAAGCCATCGGCCCAAACGCCGATGATGAATCCGAGCAGGCTGAACGTGACTGCGGTCAACACGAGAAAGCTGAGCATCCATACGGGATGAGCGATGCGTAGGGGCACGAACAGGCCCGCGGTCGCCAGTATGATCAAACCTAGGATCACGGACTTGGTGGCGGCCGCGCCGACATAGCCCAGTACGATCTCGAGCGGGGAGACGGGCGCCGATAGAAGCTCGTAGATCGTCCCCGTGAACCGGGGGAAATAGATCCCGAACGAGGCATTGGCGATGCTTTGCGTGAGCAGTGAAAGCATGATCAGGCCAGGTACAATAAATGCACCGTAACTCACGCCCTCGATTTCATTAATGCGTGCGCCGATGGCGGCCCCGAACACCACGAAATAGAGCGAAGTCGAAATCACCGGGGAGACGATGCTTTGCATCAAGGTCCGCCAGGTGCGCGCCATCTCGAAGCCGTAGATCGCTCGCACCGCCCGAAAGTTCATTTGGATTGTCTCACCAGATCCACGAAGATGTCCTCGAGCGAGCTCTGTGTCGTATTGAGATCGGTGAATACAATCCGCGCCGCGCTCATGTCCTTCAGGAGTGCGCTGATGCCGCTGCGCTCGGCGCGCGTATCGTAGGTGTACGTCAGCTCGCTGCCCTCCGCATTCAGCTCCAGACGGTAGTCCGCGAGATCCGGAGGAATGCTGGCGAGCCTGTCGTGGAGATGGAGCACGAGCTGCTTCTTGCCGAGCTTTTGCATCAGCTCGTCCTTCCTTTCGACCAGGATAAGCTCACCCTTTATGATCACCCCGATCCTATCTGCCATCTCTTCGGCCTCTTCGATATAGTGGGTGGTCAAGATAATGGTCACGCCGGATGCGCGCAGCGTTCGGACGATTCTCCACATGTCCTTGCGCAGCTCGACATCGACCCCGGCCGTCGGCTCATCCAGGAACAAGATCTGCGGCTCGTGCGAGAGCGCCTTCGCAATCAAGAGCCGGCGCTTCATGCCGCCCGACAGTGTCATGATCCTGCTGTTTCGCCTGTCCCATAGGGAGAGATCCTTGAGCACCTTCTCGATGTAGCCGGGATTCGCCGGTTTTCCGAACAACCCCCGGGTAAAGGTGACGGTCGCCCAAACGCTCTCGAATGCGTCCGTCGTCAGTTCCTGGGGGACCAGACCGATCATCGAGCGGACCCTCCGGTAGGCGGCGACGATGTCGTGGCCGTCGACCGAGACCGCACCTTCGCTCGAGTTCACGATGCCGCAGATGATGCTAATCAGTGTCGTCTTGCCGGCGCCGTTGGGGCCGAGCAGGGCGAAAATCTCGGCGCGGCGAATGTCCAGGTTGATGTTCTTCAGCGCCTGGAATCCGGAGGCATAGGTTTTGGAAAGATTCGAGACGGAGATGATGGGTGCCACGGCGGTGATTGTAGCAGATGCCGAAGGGTCAGCCGCCCGCGCCGACGATGGTCAATTGGCAGCGGTGGGCTATCATATGCGACGACCGTATCCGGAGATCGATCGTCTCACGCGACCCCGCGACCATTATGAAAAGCTACCGTAAAGAGATCTGGTTCAATCTTCCGACGCGGGTCGGATTTGTGAACCTCACCCCGGAGGTGGAGCATTGCGTCGTGGAAAGTGGCGTCCAAGAGGGATTGGTTCTCGTCAATGCGATGCATATCACCGCGAGTGTGTTCATCAACGACGATGAACGTGGCTTGCACCATGACTACCAACTGTGGCTCGAGAAGCTCGCGCCCCATGCGCCGGTCAATCAGTATCGCCATAACGACACGGGTGAAGACAACGCCGATGCGCACATGAAGCGGCAAATCATGGGTCGCGAGGTGGTGGTAGCGATAACGAGCGGCCGGCTCGATCTGGGCCCCTGGGAACAGATTTTTTACGGGGAGTTCAATGGTCGCCGCAAGAAGCGTGTGCTGGTGAAGATCATCGGCGAATAACTGCCTGCTTAAGCGTTCGCCACCATGCAGGCTCGTTACAGTACATCAGGCAGGTCGGGCCGGCGCCGCGAGCGGGGCGGCTCATGAACCACTGGTCAGTATTGCGTCTGGTGCGCTTGCTGCCGGGACCGAAACCCCACAACCCATACTTCGACGCGGCGAAGGGCCATCACACGCCGGCCGGCTTCCGGAACACTCATCCCCGTGTCCCGCCCACGCAGGAGGAGTTGGCACGCCTGCACCGCGATCTCGGAGCAAAGGCGCCGCCGAGCGCGCCGCGCGTCGATCTCTCGCCGGTGGCGCCGGATCTGGCGCTCCTGCAGTCGAACCGCACGCGGCACACGGTCACCTGGATCGGGCATTCCACCGTGCTGGTGCAGACGGGCGGGCGCACCCTCATCACCGATCCGATGTTCTCCTGGCGCGCCTCGCCCCTGCCCCTTACCGGCCCGCGGCGCCACCAGCCGCCCGGCATTGCGCTGCGCGATCTGCCGCCCATCGATCTGGTGCTGATCTCCCACAACCACTACGATCATCTGGACCTGCCGAGCGTACGGGCGCTTTCGCGCCAGCGCGGCGGACCGCCCAGCTTCGCCGTGCCGCTGGGGCTGGAGCGCTGGTTCCGCCGCCGGTTGCCCGACGCGAAGGTCGTAGCGCTCGACTGGTGGGAGAGCGGCGCGGTGGCGGACGTGACGGTGACGCTGGTGCCGGTGCACCATTGGAGCGCGCGCACCCCCTGGGACGGCAACCGCAACCTCTGGGGCGGCTGGGCGGCGGAGCGCGCGGGCTTTCGGTTTTTCTTCTCCGGCGATACCGCCTATTCAGAGGATTTCCCCGAGGTCGGCCGTCGGCTCGGCCCGTTCGACCTCGCCGCCATCGCCATCGGCCACTACGAGCCGCGTTGGTTCATGCGCCAAAACCACATCGATCCGGAGGAGGCGGTGCGCATCCACAACGAGATCGGGGCACGCCGCTCGCTCGGCATCCATTGGGGGACGTTTGAAGGCCTGACGCCCGAGCCCTTGGACCAGCCGCTGCGCGATCTCGCCGCCGCACGGCGGGCCCGCGGTGTGGCGGAGGAGGAATTTTTCGTCCTGCGGCACGGGCAGACGCAGGTGATCGAATGATGGGATTCCGCCCCTAATCGAGGGCTTCGTGCTGACGGTTAGGGACATGGGCGCATCCGTTAGGATTGATGACTGGCTACCTGGATTAGGTCGTCCGCGGATTGCTTACATGATAACTCAGCAGCGCGTAGAATGCGGTGAGGACGAACCGCATCGACCGAGACGCACTCAGGCGGTCGAACCGGCACCTGATAACGCAATCCCGCAGAGCAATCATCGACGGGGCGAGGTAACTTTTACCGTGAACCGTGCCGAACGATGAAGTCAGACCTGGAGCGGTGCGCGGAGTACCGGAAGTTCCAGAAGATCGGCGCCGCCTTTCGCGTCGGCGACCTCACCGCGCTGCGGGCGGCGCTCGACGATCCGGACAGCGTGCCGAATGGGCCGATGCCGATGGCAATCGGGCCTTGCCTCGAGTACGCCATCTATCATAGCCCGCTGCCGTTCATCCGCACGCTGCTCGAGATCGGTGCCGATCCCAACCCGGCGGATCACGCCGGCTTTCCGCCGCTCATCGCGGCCTTGTCGTGCAGCCGGCCGCAGCCAGGATTTCCCGGAAGGTCGGATGTCGCCGAGATCATCACGCTGCTGCTTGCGTTCGGGGCCGATCCCGATCAACGCGGTCTGAACGACTACACGGCGCTGCACATGGCGGTCTGCGAGGAGAACCTACCGGCTGTCGAACGCCTGCTTGAGGCTGGCGCGGATCCGCGGCTCCGCACGCGCATCGACTACTGCGAAACACCGCGGGAAATCGCGGAGACGGCAGGGCTCAGCGAGATTGCGGCGCTGCTGGCGGTGCATGAGGCGCGGATGGCGAAGTGACGGCAATAGCAACTTGATCCCGGTCCGTGGAGCCGCGGCCGCCTTTCACACCCATTCTCTCGGGATCAGGAACTTCTCATAGAGAGCGGCTTCGGCGCTACCGGGCTCGGGCTTCCAGTCATAGCGCCACTTCACCAGAGGCGGGAGTGACATGAGAATGGATTCCGTGCGTCCGCCCGATTGCAGGCCGAAAAGCGTTCCGCGATCGTAGACGAGATTGAATTCGACATAGCGGCCGCGCCGATAGAGCTGGAAATCGCGTTCCCGTTCTCCATAGGGCGTGTCCACGCGGCGCTCGACGATGGGTAGATAGGCGGTCAGGTAATGATCGCCGACGCTGCGGGCGAAGGCGAAGCACTGCTCGAAGCCCCAGGCGTTGAGGTCATCGAAAAACAGGCCGCCGATCCCGCGCGGCTCGGCTCGATGGCGGAGGTAGAAGTATTCGTCGCACCAGCGTTTGAAGCGCGGGTAGACCTCGGCGCCGAAGGGCGCACAGGCCGCCTGGGCGGTGCGATGCCAGTGACGCGCATCCTCTTCGAAACCGTAGAAAGGCGTGAGGTCGAAACCGCCGCCGAACCACCAGATGGGATCACTGCCCTCGGCCTCGGCGCTGATAAAGCGCACATTGGCATGCGAGGTGGGGACGTAGGGGTTGCGGGGATGCATCACCAGCGACACTCCCAGGGCGCGGAATCCGCGTCCGGCGAGATCGGGGCGCTGGGCGCTGGCCGCGGGCGGCAAGCGCGCCCCGTGCACTTCGGAGTAGTTGACCCCCGCCTGCTCGAACAGGCGCCCCTCGGTGAGCACCCGCGTCAAGCCGCCGCCCCCCTCGGCGCGCCGCCAGGGATCGTTCATGAACCGTCCTACGCCGTCTTCTTGTTCGATAGCCTTGCAGATCCGGTCTTGGAGATCGCGGAGGTAGCTCCGCAAGGAATCGAGCGGCAGCGCCGTGCTCATGTATTAGGTTCCGAAAAAGATATCCTGAGTTATGCTATAAAGGCCTTATATCAAGGAACCCTCATGAGTCCACGAGCAGCACAGGTACAACGCGACACGCGGGAAACCCAGATCAGGGTGACGCTGGATCTCGATGGCGCCGGCCAAGCGGATCTGCATACCGGGATCCCCTTTCTCGACCATATGCTGGATCAGGTGGCGCGGCACGGCTTGATCGATCTCAAAGTCGAAGCACGCGGGGATCTGCACATCGACGCGCACCACAGCGTCGAAGACATCGGCATCGCGATCGGTCAGGCGCTCGCGCAAGCGCTCGGCGACAAGCGCGGGATCAGGCGCTACGGCCATGCGTACGTCCCGCTCGATGAGGCGCTGTCGCGCGTGGTCATCGACTGTTCGGGACGGCCCGGTCTCGAGTTTCATGTGGATTTTCCGCGTGCGCGCGTCGGGGATTTCGATGTCGATCTTTTCTACGAATTCTTCCAAGGGTTCGTCAACCACGCGCGCGTGACGCTGCACATCGACACGCTTCGCGGCCGCAATGCCCATCATATTATCGAGACCGTCTTCAAAGCCTTCGGCCGCGCCTTGCGCATGGCCGTCGAGCCCGACCCGCGCCTTGAGGGAGCCGTGCCATCGACCAAGGGCAGCCTCTGAGCGACCCCGCACCGTTCATTGCACGATGGAAACCGTCGTTGTTCTCGATTACGGCATGAGCAACCTGCGTTCGGTCGCCAAGGCCATCGAGTACGTGTCGGAAGGCCGGCACCGCGTCCTCGTGAGCGGGCGGCCGGACGATCTCCTGCGCGCGGATCGCATCGTCTTCCCGGGACAAGGCGCGATCGGCGACTGCATGGAGCATATCACGGC
>JBOIDM010000019.1:0-4434 GCA_050740575.1 Gammaproteobacteria bacterium | reverse complement strand
GCCCAGCGCCGCCGATACCTTCATCGCGCAACAGACTATTCACCGCCGAAAAATCTTGGCCATACCAAACCCACAGGCCATCGCCGAGGCCGTGAACTTCGCCGTAACCGCGGGCGGCCGCGAGTGGCATGGTATTCACATAGGCAAGCGCGATCCCACGCCGAGACTCGAAGGTGTCGGGACTCTGGAGGTAGGCGCGCAACGAGGCGCTCGCCATCTGCCGTAGCTTGTCCCCGACAGAAGCTGTCTGACCACCCGGTGAATGACGGTATTTCTCCAATTGTGTGGCCAGCGTGCTGCCCCCGGCGACGTGGATATTGGCGCCCAGTTTTTGCGCCAGTCCTTCGAGTACCGCCCGCCCGAAGCGGTTCCATTCGATCGCCGGGTTCTTATGGCGATTGTTCTCATCCAGCAGTTCCCGGTTTTCGATGTAAAGCAAGGTATGCAGAACCAGCGGTGGAATCGACGCGAAGTCCGAGTAAACGCGCGCGGGGTAGATCGCTTTGAAAAGCAGGCGATCGTCGCGATCGAAGATCCGGAGGCCCCCCTGGGTTTTCTCCCGGTACGCGGTGAACAATCCGGCATCGAACACTCGCTCCAGCATGGGCGAGAAGCGTGCCTGCCGCTCGATTTCGTAACCAAACTGCCGTAGACGCTTAACAAAGGCCGGGAGGCCGACATAACCGAGCCGCAAATCATAGGGGCCGGTTTCTGGAAAGCGAATTTGCGCGCTCGATCCCGGTTCCAGGGTATAGGTCAATTGCGTGCCTAAGGAAGAAAGGTAGCGCGATTGGAGCGCCGACGAATCCATTTCCTCAACGAGAAAATCGGCCCCGGCGGTTACGAGCACGGCTACCGCGCTCCAGGACAGGATCCTCACCAATATTCTACGTACCCTAAGCGTCATGGCGCGGTTTTAATATATTCTCCTTAACGCGCCGGGATACGCAATCGCTGTCCGGGCCGGATGATGCCCCGACGCCCGATATCGTTCAAAGCCAAGAGATCTTTCAACGGTACGTCATATCGGCTCGCGACCAAATAGGGCGATTCGCCTTTGCGCACGATATGGGTACGTTCCTTAGACCGCTTCCGCCGCGGCATTGTTTCGGTGGTGCTCGACGAAAACTCCATCGGGTCGTAGACCAAACCCGCACGCAGAAATTCTCCGCTCGGGCGAATGAACGCCCGGCCCGCCGGTGAGACAGATTCCGCGTAAGTTCGCACACTCGCAACCTGAGTCCCGCTCGGCAACCAGACCGTGGAGCCGACCGGTAGGGAGACGAGCCCGCGCGCCGCGCGCCGGGTCCATGCCGGATTAAGATCAAGGAGATGCTCGCGGTGGACGCCAACACTAGCAGCTAAACGCGTGAGGGGCAGTGCTTGTTTCAACCGGATACGGTGATGTTCCAGGGGGCGCTGGTAGCGCACCCCTTCCGGGAAATACCGCCGCTCGGCATCAAGAATAGAACGGACAGCTAGAAATTCCGCGTAAAAGTTACGCGAGGAAAACCCAAAGGTCTTGCCGCGGTAGCGCCGGACGATGCGGCCGAAGTCATTCCCGAACTGCCGTTGAGCGCGCACCATCCCGCCCACCCCGTGGTTATAGGAGGTGATGGCGAGGGCCCAGTCACCGAGATCGTCGTAGGCGTTCCGCAAATAACGCGCGGCGCCGTGCGCGGCCAGGATTGGGTCGAAGCGTTCATCGACTGCGTTATTGATCCGCAGGAACCGCCGGCCCGTCGCCGGCATGAACTGCCAGATTCCGGCGGCGCCCGCCGAGGAGCGTGCGTTGTTAACAAACGACGATTCGATGTGGGGTAGAAGCGCGAGATCCTCGGGCAACGCCGCATCGCGGAATATATCGCGCATGATCCGGTCGTAGCGGCCGCTGATCTTCAGACCTTCCAGAAACCGCTCGCGCATACCGCGTTGACTCCGTACTCGGGAATCCGCGCCCGCCAGGACATGCGTGCCGGCGCCGCGACGGATCACATCGAGCAGACGCTGCTGTTCTTTGTTCAAGGCCAGCCTAAACTTGACTCGGCGCGCCAGCTCCCGCAATCCGCGCTCCAAGGATAGTCGCCGGGCACGCACATAGGCTTGTTGGCTTGGTGTCTGCGCCTCCGCTACCGGCCCCGGAAGTTCAACGATGTCGTAGACGATGCTTAGGTTTTCGGTATCGTGCAAGACGACCTGGTTGCGTCGCCAAACGGCGAATACCTGTCGCCAGAAATCCACCGCATCACGCAATTCCGGCGGCTCTGGGAACCGGTCGCGGATGCCCTTGACGGAAGCGGTGTCAACCCGCGGGGTGGCCGCGGAAGCCGCTGGAATCAAGGGTCCCAAGGCTAGTACCAGCCCGCCGAGTAATGCCAGGAATGAAATCGATGCCGTCTTGTTCATGATTAGGTTAGTCTCCCGATGCCCCATCGGGGGAGCAAAAGCCGTGCACACCCGAAAGACTCCGGGCGAGCCGTGACCGGGGCATCGCAGGTGCTATTAAACAGCGATTAAGCGGGCGATGGAAGCACGCTTCCAACGCCGTCGCAAGCTCGCGTGCTCACAGGTCACAATAAATGCAATTAATCGATTCCAAGAAACTGGCGTCCCTCGGCCAGGCAGCGGCAAAGCTCGACGTAAACCGCGATGAGGTGCGCGCGTTTCGGATCCTTGCCCGCGGCGCGCAGCAGGCGCCGCGCGAGGGGGCCCGAGCGCAGGATCGTCCGCAGGGGTGCGCGCCAGATCTCACCCGCGGGTGCCGCCTCGATCAGATGATGCCAAAGATCCCGCGCCTCGCAACGCCGTTCCGGAAACTCCAAAACACGCAGAAAGCGCGTGTTGTCGATGACCGCTTGTTCGCCGCTACGCGCGGTTTCTAGCAGGATAGTCTCCAGCTCCTCGGTTGTAAGCGTTTGCTGTGCCTTGAGATCGCCCCAGCCTCCGGCGGCGAGCCGCTGCAGCGCGCTCACGATCGCGGCCAGGACCGCCAAGTCCGCCAGCGGACATTCCTGAACATCGAGGACTCGGATTTCGATCGCCGAACGGTCGAAGCGCGCGATGGCGCCGCGCGAGTTGAGCCACTCGTGCCGCAGAATGCATTCCGGATCGAAGGGCGCGATATCGCGGTACATCGGGCCGAGGATCACGGCCTCGTAATCTCCGCGGCTCGACACGGTTTCGGGGATCACGCGCCCGGTGATCGAGGGAATCTTGCGCGCGTTCAAGCGATAGGCTTCGAGCCGGTAGTCGAGCATGCCAGTGAACTGTCCTTCGACGATAGGCGAGCTTGCGGCGAGGGCAGGCAATACCGGTAGCAGCACGCGAATGGCGGCATGCAAGCGTGCGAACTCCGCATCGCCCGCGAATGGCAGGTTAAGGTGCACGCTTTGCAGATTCGACCACCCATGTCCCTGGCAGCCGAAGATCCGGTCATAGGTTTCGTAGACGGGGTTATACTCGTGCGGCCAGAGCCGGGTATCGCTACGCGGATCCATCCAAGGATGTACCGCCCCGGGCATCAGACAGGCTTCATGCGGCGCGAGTAACTCGTTGATGCGCGTGATGTCGCGATGGAACAGCGCCGGTACGGGTTGGAGCGCGCCGGCCGGCCCATTGGTCTTGATCTCGATAACATGCAGCACCAGCTCATTGGACCAGGCAAGCTCTCCTTGCTTGAGCTCGGATCGATAGTCGCCGGCCACGGCATGGATGAGCTTATCGGCGATGGGCAGGACATCCAAGCTCGCACGATCGACGATCATGTACTCGAGCTCGATTCCATAGCCGGCAAACAAGGACAGTGGGCTCGCGATCACCGAGATCATCGTTCGTGCCGAGCTTGCTTACGCTCCACGATGCGCCTTAAGAATATCCCCATGATCTCGCGATAGAGGCCGTCGCGCAGCACGGCGTCCTCGTATCCGGCGTCGATATTCGGGTTGTCGTTTACCTCGATCACGCAGCAGCGCCGGCCGATTTGCTTGATATCGACACCGTAGAGCCCATCGCCGATAAGATCGGCGGCCTTCAACGCGGCGCGGATCACTTCCTCGGGGGTTTCACCCACGCTCAGCGTCTGCACGCTCCCTTCGCCGCCGATTTTCCCGGAATCGTCGCGCTTGATGATCTGCCAGTGGCGACGGACCATGAAGTACTTGCAGACGTAGAGCGCGCGGCGGTCGCAGATCCCCACGCGCCAATCGAACTCCGTGGGCAGGAATTCCTGCGCCACGACCAGCTCGGACTTTTCCAAGAGCTGGATCACCGTGGGCTCGAGATCCTGCAGATTCTCGATCTTCACGACCCCGTGGGAGAACGAGCTGTCGGGCTGTTTCACGACGCACGGCAGGCCGAGCGTGGTGGCGATTTGATCGATGTTGTCGCGGTGAACGACGAGCGTTTTGGGCGTGGGGACGCCGTGACGCAAGAGCA
>JBOIDM010000018.1:0-19713 GCA_050740575.1 Gammaproteobacteria bacterium | reverse complement strand
TGGATCAGGGAGGACTAGACCGTCCAACGCCGGAACGCGGCCCGCGTAGCGCGTAACCCAAACAGCGCGGAGCGAGCAAATCGGGCAATCGCCGGGTGCTTACGCTGTAGGTAAATTGCGACGAAATGGTGGAGCGAGTACTTCGCCATCTGCATGAACGGCACTTGGGATTTCGCCATCGGATCTGGGGCTACGCGAGAGGCGCCCTTTTGAGGTCGTGGGACAGACGCGTCCCACACCACAGTTGCCGCCGCGCGTAAACTGTCTTCAGGTGGCGATTGCCGGAAAGCGAGCAGATGTCCCCACGCGTCCGCGCTAGCGACATGGCAAGGATAGGATACCAAGCGGCGCCAGTCATGGCGAACGCTGCATGGCACCTTAGGATGCCATTCACTGACCCATACCTGGTAACCACGATCCAGAAGATACCGGGCTAGGTCGTGAAAGCAGTGCCCTAAAGGCAGCGTCTTGAGATCCCCGAACTCACAGACGACCACTGCCGGCTGCATCGTTTCCCACGGCACGCCCTTAAGAACCGAGAGAGCATGCCCTCCAACGTCGATCCTGAGGAAATCCACCTGTCCGATCCCGTAGAGCCGCAAGGCTTGATCGATGGTACTGCTTGCGATGCTGCCAATCGCACGAGGACTCTCGGGAAACACAGACGCACTGCTGAAGCCGGTGGGTTCCTGGAGGGCGAAGGCTGGCGCTTCAGTGCGTACCGTATCGCTCACCGTCCGGGCATCGATCGTGATCCCAGAGTGAGCACCGAAACGCGCTTTAAGTTGCGCGCGATTCGCCTCATCAGGCTCAAGCGCATACACCCGCCAACCGCGATCGAGAAATCCTGCCAGCGCCTCTCCGTGATGCGCGCCGACATCGACCATCACGCCTTGCGAGGTTTCACCCAGCAGCTTGCCGACCCAGCGTACCGCATCGAAATGGGCTTGCTCTTGGCGTTCGAATACTCCAACCAAGCCCGCATCCGCGGCGCTCCGCGGGATCTGATTTTCTGCCCAGCCATGCCGAGCGGCCGCCTCGACCAAGATCTTGTAAAATCCCGCTCGCACTCCTTCGCAAGCATGCCGCTCGAAGACGAATGCCCGGCCCCGCTCGCCGAGGTTTCTCGCGTAATCGCTGTCTGCCGCGAGGTGGCGCATCGCGCTCGATAAACGCCGCGGCTCGCGCTCGGTCACGATCTCCGCGACCCCGTGGGTCGCTAAATAATCGATTGTTGCAAGTTCACGCGGGCCATAGGCCAGCACCGGAACTCCGGACGCCAAGCACTCCGGCATCTTGTTCGCCATCGAGTATCGCACATAGCGCAAGCTGGCTTCATCGAAGTTATACGCAATCACGAGCAGGTCGCTCTCGAGAAGCAGGCGCTGGTGTGCTTCCTCGCTCATATTGCCTTCATGCACAGTTACGCCTCGGAAACCCTTGAGTGCGTTGCGTCCGGCCTCAAGCCAGGGGCCCATGGTGTATACTTCGAAAATTAACCCGCACTCCTCATGCAAGCTATCCACCGCGCGCGCCACATCCGCAACGCTCGCGAGCGTCATATCTTCAGCCAAGCCGCCGACGTATCGGATCACCACTGGCTCGGCGGCTTCGCGAGAGGCTCGGCGCCCGCTCTCAAGCACGTTCCACTCTTCGGGTTCAACGCAGTTAGCAACCGGATAAAAAGGGACTCCGTAGCGCTTGTTAAATTCTCTCGACATGGCTTCGCCGATGCTCAAACACGCGGCACTGCGCGAGAGTATGCGCCGCAGCGACTTTTCCGCTCCAGCCCCGCCCCCAAGCTTCGCCATCCAATCGTCCATCAGGTGCGTCACGACGGGAACGCCCAAGCCATCCATCACCGCCTCCGCCCATTGATGAAAGGCTTCCGGCCGGTCGTGCGGGCGGTAGTAAATCACATCGGGCTGAAATGCAAGACACGCTTCCCATGCCTCCGCGGCAGCCACAGCCGGTGTGTCGTCTGATGGAGGCGCCCAACCCCGGTATAATCCCAGGCCTATCCGCTTCCAGGCGTGAACTTGCAGGAGCGCCTCGCCCGGCCAACCGGCAAACAACCGCTTCTTGACCTGTCCGGTAGCAGATATCGATCCCAAGCGGGTGCTATCCAGAATTAAGGTACGCGGATACACTTGGCGCCGCACCGCGGCTCCTAAGGCCCGCGGCGTGAAAAGGCGGTGGTATTGGACACGCTCGAATACTTCGAGCTTCCCGCCCACCGTCGCATTCAGGATCTTGACCGCATGACCTTCCGTCACGCGCCGGGCTTCCTCATACGCTTCGATCATCTTGTCGACCTGTGGATCGTGCCAGCGATAGCCTTTGCCGAAATAATCGGGGTGAAAGTGATTGGGATCATCCTCGGACATGTCTAGCACCGTTGTCCCGTAGCTGTCGTACTTCTCGGTGGTCGCGGGCACTGCGTAGCTCGCATCGATGCCGATGAGATAGATCTCCTGAAATCCTAAATAGTACGCGAGCTGCATGCAGGTGAACGTCACGGTGCATCCTGTATAGGTGACCTGGCTCGCGTCGGTGGAAAAATCGAAGCCGTGAGGGTGACTGATGCGCGGTTGGTGATTGAAAAAGATGGTGTCCGGCCCCTCATCCAGACAATAAGCGAGGTTGATCGGAAACAGTTTCGTCATGCCCCGTAATCGGTTGATCTGTTCCGCGCGATCCTCGGCAACCAGGTGGTCCTCCACAACGTAAAACGTGGGCCGAAACCCCATAGCCTCAAAGTTCAAGAAAATCCCGTTGACTCCAAAGATCACCTCATCGCGCAGCTTGCTCAGATCCGTTTGATTGAGACTGGGGCCATTACCGATGATAAAACACCGGCGCATGCCCTGGTATCGCTCCCGCAGCGCGCGTAGCCGCGGGGAAAATTCGATCGACCAGCGCGCATACATTGCCTTGACCCGTCGCAGACCTTCGACCCGTTCTTCTAGCGGGATCTTCTCGGTCGGCAAGAAGATCTCCGACCACCACGGCAAACTCGCAATGAGCCGACGCTCCTCCGCGGCGAGTTTCCGCAGCCCGTTCTTTTGGGCGTTAAAACCAAACATAGCGGTTAGATCGATCGAACGCAGTTATGCTGTCTTCTCCCCAATGGGTACGACTTGGTCTCCTGACATACGCCGCGAGCTTCCCATCCGGGATGGGCTCGGCCTAGCCGGGCGGTTTATACACGTTTGGCTTTTGCGGTGCCTTGATCGCGCTCGGCCCGCGCCGCGGGATCACAATGACTTAGGGCCGCCTCGTACTGCAGCAGCACTTCCTCAGCCGTGCCCTCGCAGCGCGTGCGTCCATTCTCGATCCAGACCACCCGGTCGCACAAACTTCGTATGGTGCCGGGATCGTGAGAGACGACTACCACGGTTTTATCCGACTTTATTTTTTCGGTAAGCACGGCGGCCGATTTTTGGCGAAATTCCGCATCTCCGACGCCGAGGATCTCGTCGATCAAAAGGACATCGGGATCGAGCTGAAAGGCCACGGAAAACCCGAGCCGCGCTTTCATTCCCGCCGAGTATTTAAACATTGGCTCATCGAAAAACTCGCCTAGTTCCGCGAAGTCGGCAATCGCGTCCATCTGGTTTTGCACATCGCGGCGCGAAAATCCCAGCATCAAACCCCCGAGCGTGGCGTTTTCCCGCCCTGTGAGATAAGGAACGAATCCCGCGTGCAGCGCCAACAACGCCGCCCGGCAGCCATTGTGGATGACCGAGCCCACGTCGGGTTGCGTTATTCCGGCAAGTACCTTGAGGAGTGTCGTCTTACCGCAGCCGTTTCGACCGATGACGCCCAAAGTTTCCGCGTGATAAAGATCGAAGGAAACGTCTTTGAGCGCCCAGAACTGCTTACGTTTTAGGCCACGGCGCAACCGATATTGCACCCCGACGTGACGCAGCGAAATTAATGTCCGTCTCACTTTGCACACTCACATCACTACCTTGGGATAAACGCGGTCATAGCGAATCAGGATCAAGAACGCCACGGTAATCAACGCGGCGGAAAAAAGACTGATGATCCCTAAGCCTTCCCAATTCGGCCATAGTCCCCGCAGCAGTATGTTTCGATAGCCGTCGATCAAGCCCGCCATCGGGTTCAGAAAGAAAAATTCCCGCACCTCCGGAGCCAATTGGGCTGGATCAAAAAAAACGCCCGAGAGGAAGAACAGCAAACGGAGCCCATAGTTCACGAATCTATTCAGATCTGGGAAAAACGGTACGACCGCGGCGCACAGAAACGTGACACCCACGGTGAACAGCAGTTGGACCAGCGCGATCAACGGCAGGGCGAGCCCACAAAGGGACCATTCGATACCGTACCACAGTAAGAATACAATGAGCACGGCAAGCACCACGGCAAACCTAAAAACACCCATCAAAACGGCGACTGCCGGGAAAACAGCCTTCGGAACATAGACTAGCCCCATCAGCGCTGAGGCCTTAGATATGGTTTTGGCACCATCCGGCACCGTCGTGCTAAACCACTGCCATACCGCCACGCCAATCATCAGAAACGGGACATAGTCCACAGTCGCTTTATGCAGGAACACCCCAAAGACGACGTAAAAAGTCCCCATCATGATCAGTGGATCTATCAACCACCACAGGAAGCCGGCACGGGTCTCAGCCGTTTCGGCCTTGAGATCTGCGTACGTCTTGTACAAGATCAAATCGAGATACTTAAATTTCAACATGGCAATGCATCTGTATCTTGTGTGCTATGGGGCTAACGCGGAGGACGGCAGATCACGACAACCTCACAAGCGCCGTGTTTCGCCACTACCAACTGGTTTATTGCAAGCGATGCCTTTTCGCGGTATTTCATACCGGATCGTGCAGGCGCGCCGATATCCCGCCGTCGACATTGAGCACGGCGCCATTGACGAAGCTCGCGCCAGGCGAACATAAAAACAGCGCTGCTGCTGCAACCTCCCTGGGATCGGCGATCCGGCCTAGCGGATGCCTCTCGCCGAGCTGCGCATAGTCCGCCGGCCGGCCGCTAAAACCCTCCCGCAGCATGGGTGTGGCCACGGCCGCGGGTGCGATTGCGTTGACGCGCACCCGCCCGCCGAGCTCGATCGCCATGCAGCGGGTCAGCCCAGACAATGCCGCTTTACTGGTTGCATAACAGGTGAACGACGGTTTGCTGAGCATTGCGTGAATGCTGCTGATGGTGATAATGCATCCGTGCGCGGACTCCAGATCGGGCAATAAGGCCTGGCTGAGGAGAAAAGGCGCAAGAAGGTTGACGTCCAAGGTCTCGGTCCAATCCGCAATAGTCAGCGTCTCGATGGGTTTAACCACCTGGTGCGCGGCGTTATGTATAAGCGCCGCCAACCCCCTCCCGGCAAGCCTTTGCCGGATGTCTTCGACGAGTTGCGTCAAGCGATCCGGGACCCGGCACAGCTCGCGCAGATCCACCAGATAGAACGGATCGCTCGCTTCCGGATCCGCGATCCGATCGAGGCCAAAGACTGTATAGCCCGATCCCCTGAAGGTCTCGCATAAGGCCTCTCCAATCCCCCCGGCCGCCCCGGTAATCAAGGCTACCTTTTCCATCGATCACCGATCCGTGAGTCCTAAAAAACTACACAGCAGCCCGGCGGCCCGTTCGCTCGTGCGCCATACTGCTTCGGAGGTGTTCGAAGCATTGTGGGAACCAAAAACGCAACACTCGAAACCGCGCAAGGGCGAAGATAGCGGCAAAGGTTCGGTTTCGTAGACATCGAGGGCGGCTGAATGCACCTGTCCGCTCGTGAGCGCCGTGACCAAGGCCGCTTCGTCGATCAACGCCCCCCGCGCCACATTGACGATCCGCACCCCGGGTTTCGCCCTTTGCAAGGTGTCTTGGTTCAACATGTGCCGATTGGCGTCGTTGAGCGAGCAGGTCAATACCAGGAAGTCGCATGCCTCGATCTTCGAGGGCCACTCAGCCGGCGAGACGCCTTCAATGGACGCATCGGGGCGATAGGCGGGATCATAAACGATCATTGCCATACCCGCGGCCAGCGCACGCCGGGCGACGTGCTTGCCGATATCGCCAAAACCGATAAGCCCAAGCACCTTTTGTTGCAGCGAAATACCGCGCGGTTTAGGCCAGCCGCCGCCCCGCACTTCCCGGTCGATCCGGCAGGTCTCCCGTGCGAGGATGGTCACATAGGCCATGGCGAGGTCGGCGACTTCTCCGCCAAACATGTCGGGTGTATTCGTCACCGGGATGCCCTGCATCTTGGCAGCCTTGACATCGACGTTATCCACACCGACCCCCCACTTTACAGCAGCTTTTAGCCGTCCCGATCGGCCTGCCCGGAACACGGCCGCCGTGGCCGGATCGTCACCGATGATCCAGCCATCGCATTGCGGTACGAGATCGATGATCTGCGATTCGCTCAAGGTCTGCACGACTCGAGGGCAAACGACCTCTATGCCCCGCTCCGTAAAATAGGGCTTAAATTCTTGCATGATCCCCAGCATGGGCGGGCATGTAATGAGCACCTTTATGGACATCGTCTGTGCTTCGATTGCAGCCCGCACGGCGCATTCGCCAACGCTTCCGCGAGCGCCCAGTCATCCGGATCATCGATATCGACGGACTCCAGCTTCGGGGTCTCGAACAGCATCGGCCGCTCCCCGATACGCGCCTTCGTCTTTGAGAAGCTCTCGCGGGAAAAAATATACAAGCAGGAATTTTCCTCGAACCAAGGCTCCAAGTCCTGCGTTCGGATTAGATTATTCGGATCATGATTAACGGCCGAGCCGTCTTTTCGGTAAAAACGTGCTTGGCTGCGCGTGACTGCAAACAAGGAGTCCACATCACCGCGCTCAAGGCCGCGGCGGTAGGCTTCGAGTGCTCTAAGGATGGTCGGGGCACGGAGAAACGGATTGGTCACGTGGGTCATGAGGTACGCATCGCCAGGAACGGCGGTGATATCGTCCTCAATAATCCGATTCATGCTGATCAGATCCCCACAAAGTTCGGGCTTGCGATCTCTTACGAGGATGCGCTCCGATTGACGGAGCCCGTCCTTAAACAATACCCCGCTCGCGTCGGTATTAATCACGATGTGGCTGATGGTTGGGATCGCGAGCAGGGTATCCAGCATCCAAACAAACAGCGGTCTTTCTCCCAAGCGACGGAAGTTTTTTCCTGGTACGCGCTCGCTATGCCCTTTCAGAGGCAAAAGGGCGATGGTCCCTTCAGGTCTCACGGGATTTCTCCAGCACATCGCGATGGGCGGCCGGCCGCGCGATCGCTTTCCGCGGGTAGAAGTAGCGTTCTTTCCTTTCCTTGGAAAGCTTGCGGTGCAGGTGATTTCCGTTGTAAGCGCCCCAAAACTGCATGAACCGATACAGCATGATCTGATGCGCCGTCTCCAGGAAGCGTTTTTCCTGTAGACTCGCACCGAAATCCAGAAACACCCCCGAGAGAAAATAACGCATAAAATCGGTAATGCTCACCGACACCTCGGGCATTATCTTTTGTAGTGCAAGCGCCTCGCGCTCGTAGCGGTTCCTGATCTGCGACCAGGTCTCGTCGTGTAGATGATAGACCGCCGCGGGGGCAACATAGGCGATCTTTAAGCCGTCGTTCGTCAGACGTTTTCCCAGATCCATGTCCTCGAGCCCCGTCAAGTCATCGCAAAACCGGTAGCGCACCCAAACTTCCCGCAACAATGCGGCGTTCGCATTGTTGCAATAAAATCCTTCCTGAGGGATGCGGCTCACAGCGGGAAAAAATTTCTTGAACAACTGACACTCGCTGAAGCGGCTTGAACCGTTACCCAACTGTCTGCCATAGGCATAGACCGCGATTTGGTTCTGCAGCGGGCTGATTAAACCACTCAGCCAGTGCTCGTTTTCAGGCAGGCAATGACCGCTTATGAAAACGAGGTAGTCGCCGGAGGCGTTTTCGCACCCGTGATTCAACGAACGACCAAAGGTGAATTCATCCCGGCAAATATGCAGAACCCGGCACGCGTAGGCCTTTGCGATCTCTACGGTAGCATCGGTGGAACCGGAGTCGACGACTAGGGTTTCGGTTTTCAGGCCATTCAACTTCTGGGCAGCGACACACCGGAGCAGCTCGTCCAGATGTCGCGCTTCGTTGTAAGTTCTGATGACGATACTCGCTAACATCCGTAATATCGTTATATAGTCTTTGGGTTGATCGCGAGCGCGAACGGCGGCTGCAGGAGTCTGTATAACAACTCGATCTCTTCGCGAAACACCGAGTTGGGCGCAAACATATCCCAGTGAATTGGCACTAGGGTCTGCGCGCCGATCTCGGAAGCCAACGCGAAGGCCTCCCGAACCGACATGTTCCCGATAATGCCGCGGCGCTTGCGAAAGAAGTTTCGTTCATTGACGGGCAGGAGCGCGACCTCTATTGGGATCAAAGCGCGCAGTAAGTCGATTAAGTGTTCGTGCGGCGACGTGTCGCCGGCGTGGTAGATACGCTTCCCGCAATAATCGATAACGTATCCCAAATAGCAGAACTCCCCATCCTCGTCCACATCGACGGATTCGTGCGCAGCGGGTATCGGGATGGCACGCAGGTTCTTCGTTAGATCGATCCCCGGTGAGTGGGCCACCACGATCCGTTCGACCGCAATCCCCCAGGAGCATAGTAGCCTGCCGACCACGTTTGGGCATACAAACCGGCTTTGGGGCGAGGCCGATGCAATTGGGAGCAGCGTCCCTGGATCGGCGTGGTCCTTATGAATATGCGTGATGAGGACAAAATCAGCGTCCGTTACCCCCTCCGGCGGGAATGGCGCAGGCACCATACGCCGGTGATCCTTTCCCTCCTGCTCTTGGACGGAATCCGACAAATACGGGTCAATATAGACGATGGTCTCGTCAAACACTATGCGAAATCCACTTTGCCCCAGAGGCAATACAGGAAGTTGTGGCTGAGCGACTGCGTTAGTCATGCATGGGTATCAGCGCTCGCGCCGCGGATCGCATCACGTACTGTCTCAATGATGAAATCCTGCGTGGCGGGATCGAGATAGGGGTGCATCGGCAAGCTTAACACTTCCTTAGCGAGTTGTTCCGAGACGGACAAAGCGGCCGCTGCCGTGGGAAACTCGGCGTAGGCTTTTTGCGTGTGCAGCGGTTTCGAGTAATAAATCGCGGTTGGAATATTATTTGTTTTTAAGTAGGCCATAACCTCGTCGCGCCGCGGAACCCTTATCGTATACTGTGCCCAGGCACTGACGGCCCCGCAGGCGATTTTTTGTGTTCTCGTAACGTCTTGTAGCGCGTCCGTGTAACGCCGTGCTACGCGTTGCCGCGCGATGAGCTCGTCTTCGAAGAGAGCTAGCTTTTCGACCAGTACTGCAGCTTGCAAAGTATCGAGGCGGCCATTGATGCCGATACGCACATTGTCATATTTGTCCCGGCCTTGTCCATGGACCCTTATCGACCGCAGGGCGATCATGAGTTCCTCGTCGTCCGTGAATAACGCCCCACCGTCGCCGTAGCAGCCGAGTGGTTTGGCAGGAAAAAAGCTCGTGGCGGTGATCGGCGTCAGCGTCCCCACCCGCTTACCGCTTCGCGATCCCCCGAAACTCTGGGCCGCATCGGCAATCACCGAGAGACCCCAATAATGGGCGACCTGCATCAGCACATCATAGTCCGCGGGTTGCCCGAACAGATCCACCGGTATCAAAATCTTGGGCGTCAGCTTAAGTTTCTCCGCGTTTTCGATAGCCGCATTCAGACTCTCAAGGCTTATCAAAAAATCATCTTCGTTGACGTCCACAAAGACTGGCGTAGCGCCCAATAGAACCACGACCTCGGCGGTCGATACGAACGTAAATGAGGGTAGAAACACAGCATCGCCAGGCTTCACCCCGAGCGCCATCAGCGCCATCAGGAGTGCATCGGTCCCGCTCGCGCAGGTCACCACATGCTTGGCGGAACAAAATGCCGCCAACGCATCCTCCAGCTCATCGATCTCCGGCCCCAGAATATAATTCCCATGCGCTAACACCCTGCTGATCGCGGCTTGGATTCGAGGCCCGACGCGTCTCTGCTGGGCCGCAAGGTCAATAAAGTGGATAGGCCCGGTCATGGCGGAGCGATTCATGCCGGACTTGTCGGGCGGCTGTGCTTCCATCGACGTATGCTTACTTCCACATTCTCTGGGTGCGATCTCCGCCGGCTCGTGTGTACATTCCTTCGAGGAGGGTTGGAATCAACATGCGTTCGGGCGGAACCGTCTTGGCTAAGTTATTGAAGATGGCTTCGTTTCCGCCGACCTCTGTGACGATATAGGCGTCGCAGGGTGGGATGTCCTCGACGCGCACCCACACCGGCAGATCCAGGAATCGCGATGGCCCGCTGGTATCCGGATCGTAAGTTCCGAGGATCATAATGTCGTGATCACGAGCCCTGACCGAGCCGATTTCGGCAAGCTCGGAGACGCCACAAAACACGATCTGTTTCCAGCCATTCACCACGCATGTCCGATAGATGTCCACGCAGGACGCCGCCGCCCTGCGATAGAATTCGAAAGACTGGGTCAGGTATTTCGCGCTGAGGCGGCTTTTCTCAGCAAACCCCTTTCGAGTCAGGTAGTAGAAGTAGCGGTTAACCGGCGCTAGTTTGATCTTTATCCACCCTTTGCGTACGCATCGTTTTACGTATAGGTTCGTGAGGCCCAGCGCGACACCCAGTTGACGCGAGAGGTGCCTTTGTGTAACCGTGTCGCCACCGCCTACGGCTTCGAGTAACTCAAGGGTCAGGGCTTCTTCTTTGGCCTTGTCGTTCATTTTGTGAACACTATAGGCGCTCGTCACCGCTGGCGTCAATCGACCCGGGGTCATGACGATGAATTTTGAACAGATAGACCGAGCAGAGTCTCGGTTTTTTGTTAACGTTAAGCTGCATTGGTGGTCGCCTGGCCCACGCAGTATACTTATCCTGATCGCCGGACCGTCTCTCAGGGGGCTTGTGCCGCGAAATTAAGTTTAGCGCTATGCCCGTGATGCAGGTAATCCCAACTAAGCCGGCGGAACCGGGCATTTCAGTTTCGCGCGTGATTTCATTAACCGCGCGGCGTAGGGGGATGAGAGATCGGATCAAACGCTTTAGCGACGTGCTGGCGGCGGTTATGGGCCTGATCGTCATGGGGCTGCCGATGCTCATCATCGCCCTTGCGATCCGGGTGACGGCGGGGCGCCCGATCCTGTTCCGCCAGATGCGGCCGGGCTGGCGCGGGGAGCCTTTCGAAATTTTCAAGTTTCGCACGATGCGGCCCTCTGCCTGTGCGATCGGCGAGTCCGATGAGGCGCGGCTGACACCGCTCGGGCGCTTCCTGAGAAGCCTAAGCCTCGACGAACTCCCTGAGCTTTGGAACGTGCTCAAAGGCGATATGAGCTTGGTCGGGCCGCGGCCCTTGCTCATGCAATACCTGACGTTATATACACCAGAGCAGGCACGCCGCCACGAGGTGAAACCCGGCCTTACGGGCTGGGCGCAGATTAACGGCCGCAATGCCGTGAGCTGGGAGGAACGATTCCGGCTGGATGTTTGGTATGTGGATCACTGGAGCCTGTGGCTCGATTTGAAGATTTCGGCGTTGACCTTGGTCGCAGTGGTTCGGCGCGAAGGGATTTCGCAGCCGGGTCAGGCCACGGTCGAATACTTCACGGGATCATCTCACGATACGGACAGCGGCAGTGTCAAGCCGTCCTGAGGGGTCTATAAGCGGCGAGAAGCCGCGATTGGCCTACGCGGCGAATCGCGGGATCGGACTTGCGTGTCTCCGGGAGCTTATCGAGATCGACTGGCGGCCTTGTGTGCTAATCCTTCCCTCGGGACCGGTCGCCGAATGCGTGGAGGAGATGAAGAGGCTGGTCCCGGAGGTGCCGGTTCTGGATCAACCACCCCCGTTAGGGAAGAAGGAAATGTTCCGGGTCTTGGGCGTCGATTATCTGCTCTCCGTCCACTTTCCGTTTAAGTTCCCGCGTGGGTTGCTGGAACTACCGGCGATCGGGACCTTGAATCTGCATCCGGCTTGGCTGCCGTACAACCGTGGCTGGCACACGCCGACCTGGGCCATATATGAAACAACACCCTACGGCGCCACATTGCACTGGGTCGACGAGGGTCTGGATAGCGGTGATATCGCCCTGCGCAGGCGCATAGAAGTGCAGCCCTGTGATACCGCCCACACCCTCTACCAGCGCGTCTTGGAGCTGGAAGAAACGCTGCTGCGTGAGGCCCTGCCGCTGATGATCGAGAAGCGGTTGCCGCGCATACCCCAGGAACGGCACGGCACCAGCCACGCCAAGCACGAGATCGCTCGCATCCAAATGCTTGAGCTCGGGCGCCTGGCCCGCATCGAAGACGTTATCAAGCAGTTGCGGGCCCTCACCACCAACCGGCGCGACGAGGCGGCCTATTTCGAGGTCGATGGGATGCGCTATCGCATGCGTGTCGAGATCGTGCCGGAGGGGCCGATGCATGGGGCTTGACGGGCCTATCGCGATGTCCGCGGCGGACATCGACGAGACCGATATCGCGGCGGTCGTCGAGGTGCTCCGTTCGGGCCGATTGGCGCTCGGGCCCAAGGCCGAGGAACTGGAGCGGCGTGTCGCCGAGTACGTCGGCGTCCCCCATGTCGTGGCGGTGAGCTCCGGGACGGCCGCCTTGCACCTCATTCTCCTCGGTCTGGGAATCGGGCCTGGCGACGAGGTGCTGGTACCTTCCTATACGTTTGTTGCCAGCGTCAACGCCATTCTCTACGTCGGCGCCACGCCGGTCTTTGTGGACATCGAGCCCGAGACCTACAATCTCGATCCGCGACACCTACTCCACATGCTGAGCTCAAGGAGCCGGGCCATCATGGCGGTGGATACGTTCGGCCACCCGGTGGAGTGGGACGCCATCGTACCGCTCGCCGAGCGCCACGGGCTTGCGATCATCGATGATGCATGCGAGGCATTGGGCTCGGAGTACAAGGGTAGGAAGGTCGGGCCGTTTGGCAGCGCGGCGGCCTTCGCGTTCTACCCCAACAAGCAGATTACGACGGGGGAGGGAGGCGTGGCGGTCACGCGCGATCCGGCGTTGGCGCAACGGATCCGCTGCCTGCGTAACCAAGGGCGAAGCGGGGAGGCGATGTGGCTGGAACACGAACGGCTCGGTTACAACTACCGCATCGACGAGATGTCGGCCGCCCTCGGCAGCTCGCAGCTTCAACGGATAGAGATGTTTCTGCACGAGCGGGCGCGGGTGGCCGCCCTGTACTCGGAACGGCTGCGATCTTTCGAGTGGGTGCGGGTACCGGTGGTGAGAGCGCATGTGCGCATGAGCTGGTTTGTCTATGTCGTCGCATTGGCGAACGGGAGTGACCGGCACGCCGTGATCCGGGCGATGGCCGAGCAGGGGGTCCCGGCACGGGGCTATTTTAGCGCTATCCATCTGCAGCCCTACATTCGGGAGCGACTTAGCACAGGGCCCGGGATGTTACCGGTCACCGAAGCGCTGGCGGAACGCACCCTCGCGCTCCCGTTTCATAATCGCGTCACCGAGGATCAGGTGGATCAGGTGGTAACAAGGCTTGCAGAAGCCGTGCAGCGTAGTAACGAAGCTTAAGGGGGGAACGATTCATGACCAAGCATCTGAAAACATGGCATCTGCGCGCCGCCGCCTTCCTCCATGATCTCATGATGATCCCGCTCGCCTGGCTGTGCGCCTACTGGCTGCGTTTTAATCTCGGGACGATCCCGCAGGAATTTTTGACCGCCGGGATCGGGGCCTTGTTCGTGGTCGTCCCCATACAGATCGTATTTTATTGGTACGTTGGCCTCTACCGGGGTGTCTGGCGCTTCGCCTCGCTGCCCGATCTCATGCGCATCGGGCAGGCCGTGCTGGCGGGCGCGCTCGTGTGCGCGACCGTGTTGTTCATGGTCAACCGGTTGCACGGAGTGCCGCGTTCGGTCTTTCCTCTCTATATGATCATTCTCGGGGGCTTTCTCGGTGCCCCGCGCTTCGCTTTCCGCTGGTTTAAGGACTATTACCTGCGCTCGCGCACCGGCCAGCGGGTCATCGTCGTGGGCGCGGGGCAGGGCGGCGAGTTGCTCGTGCGCGACTTGATGCGCGATCCGGAAGGCCGCTACCGGCCGGTTGCGTTTTTGGACGACGATCTGGCTAAATCGGGGCGCGAGATCCATGGCCTTCGGGTGCTGGGGACGAGCGATGCCTTGCCCGCCGCGGTGGAGCGCCTGGATGCCGCGATGGTGATGATCGCCATTCCCTCGGCGAACTCGCGTCAGATGAAGCGTTTGGTCGAGCTGGCGGAGCGTTCCGGGCTGCCGGTGCGCACCTTGCCGAGCATTCATGATGTCCTGGCCGGCCGCGCCGGAATGAATGAGCTCCGCGAGGTGCTGATCGAGGACCTCCTGGGCCGCGAGCCGGTGGCGCTCAACTGGAACCTGATTCGATCCCGCCTCTCGGGGAGGGCCGTATTGATCACGGGCGCGGGGGGCTCCATCGGCGCGGAGCTTTGCCGTCAGATCGCTCAGTTGGCGCCGGGAAAGCTTGTCGTCGTCGATCAGTCCGAGTTCAATCTTTACGAGTTGGAAATCGATCTCAAGACGATCTTCCCGGACGTGGAGATGAGCTTTCATTTGTGTAATGTCTGCGACCAAAGTGCGGTACGGCGCCTCATGCAGCGCCACGCCCCCGAGGTCGTGTTCCATGCCGCGGCCTATAAGCACGTGCCCATGCTCGAGTCGCAACTGCGCGAGGCCGTACACAACAACGTGCTCGGGACCAAGATCGTGGCCGAGGCGGCGCTCGCCGCCCGAGTGAGCCAATTTGTGCTCATCTCGACCGATAAGGCCGTGAATCCCGTGAATGTTATGGGAGCCAGCAAACGCGTCGCCGAGATAATTTGTGAGAATTTGCAGCAACGCTCCGCCACCCGCTTTACGACCGTACGCTTCGGAAACGTCTTGGGATCGGCGGGGAGTGTGGTGCCGCTGTTTCGTAAGCAGATCGCCTCGGGTGGCCCGGTGACCGTGACCCACCCGGAGGTCATGCGTTACTTCATGACCATCCCCGAGGCGTGTCAGTTGATCATGCAGGCCGCTGCGATGGGCGAGGGCGGTGAGATCTTCGTGCTCAATATGGGGGAACCGGTCAAGATCAGCGAGCTCGCCGAACAGATGATCCGGCTCTCGGGGAGCGCCTCGGGTGCGGAGATCGAAATCGTGTATACGGGGCTGCGTGCTGGGGAGAAACTCTTCGAGGAGTTATTCCACGATCAAGAAGCCTTGCGCGCGACCAAGCACAAGAAGATCTTGCTGGCGCGACACCGCCATGTCGATCGCGGGGTGTTGAAATCGACCTTAGCGGAAATGGCCGAGGCGGTGGCCCAGTACGATGAGGATCAGTTGCGGTCCTTGCTACACCGCTTGGTGCCGGAATTCGGAACCCAGGCGGGCGCGAGCACGCCGGCCGCGGTGGTGCCGTTTACCCCACGCGCGAGATAGCGCAGATCCCTCCGTCAACGGCGGGATTCTCATCCCTTAGCCGATAAATAGGAGCGCACCTTGATCTCCGAGGTCAGCGTGCGGTGCACCGGGCAACGGTTGGCGATCTCGAGGAGGCGCTCGCGCTGCTCTTCGCTGAGTTCCCCTTCGAGAGTGATCGCACGGGTGATCTCGTCCACCTTGCCCTCCTGAGTCTCGCAGTCCGTGCAATCCTGAGCGTGGATCTTGCGGTGGGAGAGCTGCACACGTACGCGCGCGAGCGGTAGGTTCTTCATCTCGGCGTACATGCGCAGCGTCATGGCAGTGCAGGCACCAAGCCCGATCAATAGGTATTCGTATGGGCCCGGACCGGCGTCTCTGCCACCCACCGCTTGGGGCTCGTCGACCGTCAGTGAGTGGCGGCCGGTACGCGCGGCCTGCGTGTACCGGCCGGTCAGGGTTTCTTCGACGTCAACGACTGTGCGGTTCTCGTTAGACATTTCAGTGCTCCAGTTCTGTGGTCTGTCGGATACCAGGCACCGCCGTATCGAGTAGCATCACGCTCGACCGGCGCGCGACCTCAAGGCCGTCGTGGAATTCGGCAAGCGTCGGGATAAGGATTGCTAGCGCAGAGGATTTTTTCACAGGCGCTCAGCCCTCGTGATCGGAACCTTGAGATAAGAGCGTCCGTTCGACTCGGGCGGCGGAAACCGACCGGCGCGGATATTAATCTCCACCGAGGGGAAGAGGAGCTTTGGTGCTGCGAGCTGCTTATCGCGAGCATTGCGGAACTGGACATACGCCTCCTCGGTCGTCCCTGCGTTGATCTGGATGTTGTATTCCCGTTGTTCGGCCACCGTGGTCTCCCAGCGGTGTGCTTGGCGCTTTTCGGTCAAATAGTCATGACAGAGAAAAAGCCGGGTCTCCGGCGGCAGTGCATAGAGCTTTTGGATCGAGCGATAGAGCGTATGGGCATCGCCGCCGGGGAAGTCCGCTCGTGCTGAGCCGTAATCGGTCATAAACAAGGTATCGCCGACGAAGGCGATATCCCTGAGGAGATAGGTTACGTCGGCCTGGGTGTGGCCGGGAGTGTAGAGTACCTGCCCTTCGAGAGGCCCGATCCGAAAACGCTCGTCTTCTTTGAACAGGTGATCGAATTCCGAGCCATCGGCTCTGAACTCATTGCCCAAATTCAGCATACGCTTCCAGATCTGCTGCACCTCGACGATGTGCTCGCCAATCCCGATCCGGCCGCCGCATTGTACCTTCAGCTCCTGTGCGGCGCTCAGCCGATCGGCATGGGCATGGGTCTCCAGGATCCAGTCGACGGTGAGCCGTCGCTCCCGAATACAAGCGATCACCGGCTCAATGCTGGCGGTACTCGTACGCGAACCCTCATTGTCGTAGTCGAGCACCGGATCGACGACCGCGCAACGGGGACCATCAGGCTCCTGCACCACGTAGCTGAGCGAACCGGTGGGTGCATGAATAAAGGCGGTAACGATGGGGTTCATGTCCGCGGTTCTATTTGGAAATATCGGAATAGAACATCCTGGCAATATTAGATTTTGTTGTGCGGAGCTTGCCGGTTGACGTATGGTAGCAGATACGCATAGCCTTCGGCGACGGGCCGGCGAGAGCGCAATGGCCGCCGCTCACGGTCCGTGTGGGATAAGCCTGGTGTTATTATCAGGGAGGCGCCTGGCGTGCGGTCCGATACCCGCACCGCCGGCACTCCACTTTCTCGATACCCGGACTGCCGCCAAACACAAACGTCACTTCGACCACCCGATAGTCGTGGAATCCTAAAAAGCATAAGACCTGTCCTAATCGTTTTGTCCACGTGTTTCCCATCTCGCGCGCTCCTGCGTCAACGTCTGCTTCGCTTTTACATCAACCCTTGCGATAAGGCGCGAAGCGACACGAATTCATGCGTGTTGCGTGGACCCCAGGTGGCAAAACTCGGCTCCGGATCCTCGGCATACGATTGCCTTATCATGGCCACGCGATCGCGCGTGCGGCGCAGTGCTTGGGGGTCGAGGCGATAGGGGACGGAGGCATTGAGTCCAAAGACCTTGGCGCGCAGGGTGGGGGTGATTTCGGGATACGCGTATCGCTCGCGGTATTCGGGGGCGATCTGAAAGGTCCGAAAAGCCTGGATTTGATCTTGCGGACTGCCGTACCAAATGGAGTCGGTGCCCCAGAGCACATTGTTTTCACCCACGTATTTGAATAACTTTCCGAGCACATGGGCGGCTTGATGGGGGTCCTGCATCAACCGCCGCCAAGTGGTGCCAAGCTCCGCATATACGTTGCTGTTCGGGGGGATGCCATTGTCTTCGAGCGATTTCACCAGCGAATCCACACCGCCCGCGGCGTTCTTCGGATCGTAGGGACCCTCGCGCCGGTCGGGATCGAAGCCCGAATGATAGACGATAAAACTCACGTCCGGGTAACGGCGCGCGACGATCCCGATATCCCGGCAGGTGGAATACTCGTAGTCGAGATTGAACAGCGGGATCCCCTTGTGGATACAAATCACCTTGACGCCCAAGGCACGCGCTTTCTCTATGAACGGGATCCCGGTGCGCTCATCATCGAGCCGATAACCCACCCCATCGGGGCCCCACTGGGTGTAGGACTACCACGCGCTGAGGCGGTAATCTTCCTTTTGGCGTGCCATGGCGTCAATGGCCCCCGGGAGGTTCGGATGCACGAGACCGTGAATGAGGAGCCGCTGCTGCCCTTCCATTGCCTCGACCAGCGCGCGGGTGGCCGCGGCGTCGCCCAGCGACAACGGATTATCCTCGGGCGCGGCGGGAACGGCCGAGAGCACGGCGATGTCGGTATCGCTATCGAGGAAGATCTCCCGCAGGAAGTGCTCGGCGGAGAAGCACTCGATGGCGTCGCCTCCGCAGTCCGCCTGGGGAAAGAAGCGCAGGATGTAGGTCCACCGGTTGGTGAGTCTCCGCCAGCTCCCCTTGGGGTTCACATGGTGGGTTTGAATATCGAAAATGAACTCTTTCCCGCCGATGTGCTCCATGGCCGCGGCCGGTTCAAAAGCGGCCTCCCGCGGCAGGGCATAAAAACCGCCGCCCCTGCCGCAGCGCGCAAACGCCTCGTTCATCGACAGCAAGGTCGCGGCGGCGCCACAGACGGATTTAAGGAACGCACGCCGGCCGAGACCGAGCTTTCTCGCCGTTCGCGTAGCTTTTTCCCGCGCCAAGCGATTGGCGTAGCGCGCGCCCGCCGGCACCGGCCGCGGCAGAAACTCACCGTTCGAGGTCGCATCGAGCTTGATGGGTAAGCGCCGGCCTTCGGGGTCAAATCGTTCGCTCATAGCTATTAACTATAGACGATCACCGGCGCTTTGATCGGGGCGGATCCCCCAAACCCTGTCCAATGCAGGTATCGCCCGCCGGCTCCCCGGTTGTGGCCGGTGACCCCGCTGCGGTATTCTCTAATAAACGACAGGCAGTGATTATGGAGGAGCAATACCAACCGGCGGCTATCGAGCCCGCGATGCAACAACGATGGGACGAGCAGCGGGTCTTCGCGGCCAGCGAAGAGCCGGGGCGGGAGAAATTCTACTGCCTTTCGATGTTTCCCTACCCGAGCGGGCGCCTGCATATGGGCCACGTCCGCAACTACACGATCGGCGATGTGATCGCCCGCTATCAGCGCCTGCGGGGGAAGAACGTCCTGCAGCCGATGGGTTGGGACGCCTTCGGGCTGCCGGCGGAGAACGCCGCCATCGATAACCGCGTCCCCCCGGCGCGCTGGACCTATGAAAACATAGCCACTATGCGCGCCCAGCTCAAACGCTTGGGGTTTGGTTACGACTGGGCGCGCGAGCTGACCACATGCCGGCCCGAGTATTACCGCTGGGAGCAGTGGTTCTTTATACAGTTATTTAACAAAGGACTGGTCTATAAGAAGACCTCCGTCGTCAATTGGGATCCGGTCGATCAGACAGTGCTCGCCAATGAGCAGGTCATCGATGGCAAGGGCTGGCGATCCGGGGCCCCCGTCGAGCGGCGCATGATCCCCCAATGGTTCTTGAAGATCACCGATTACGCCGAGGAATTGCTCACCGGTTTGGAGGGGCTCGAGGGTTGGCCGGACGCCGTGCGCACGATGCAGCGCAATTGGATCGGACGCTCCGAAGGCGTCGAGGCCGAGTTTTCGATCCCCGC
>JBOIDM010000017.1:0-5619 GCA_050740575.1 Gammaproteobacteria bacterium | reverse complement strand
TCACCGGACTGGTATCGCCCTCGGCCACGCGGGTCGCGATCTTGCGGCAGAACCGGCCGAGCACCCGTTCGAGCTCGCGCACGCCGGCCTCCCGGGTATAGCGCCGGATCACATAGGCCAAGGTTTCCTCGGAAAAGGTGATCTGCGCGTCACCGAGTCCGGATTCCTTGATCTGGCGCCCGATGAGATAGCGGCGGGCGATTTCGCGTTTCTCCTCTTCGCTGTACCCCGCGAGCCGCAAGGTCTCCATGCGATCCAAGAGCGGCCGCGGGATGCTGTCCAAGGTGTTGGCGGTGGTGATGAAAAACACCTGGGAGAGATCGAACGGCAGATCCAGGTAATTGTCGTGAAAGGCGTTGTTTTGGGCGGGATCCAGTATTTCCATCAAGGCCGCCGAGGGATCGCCGCGATAATCGCGGCCGAGCTTATCGACCTCATCGAGCATGAGGAGCGGGTTTCTTACCCCGGCACGGCGTATGGCCCGAAGGATGCGCCCGGGCATGGCGCCGATGTAGGTGCGCCGGTGGCCACGCAGCTCGGCCTCATCGTGCAGGCCGCCCAAGGCCAGGCGCTCGAACTTCCGATCCAAGGCCCGGCCGATCGACTGCCCCAGGGAGGTCTTGCCCACACCCGGCGGCCCCACGAAACAAAGAATGGGCGCATGCGCCTCGGGATTGAGCTTCATGACCGCCAAGTGCTCAATGATGCGTTCCTTGACCTCCTTGAGGTCGAAATGATCCGCATCCAGGATCTCGCGCGCCCGGCCGAGATCGTAAATATCGGTCGTGACCTTGCTCCACGGGAGCTCGAGCGTCAGCTCGACATAACTGCGCGCGATCTGGTAATCGGGAGCCGACGCGGGCATGCGATCGAGCCGCTTGAGCTCTTTCTCGACCTCTTTCTCGACGAGCGCGGGAAGATGCGCTTCCTCCATGCGCTTGCGCAGCTCCGCCACCTCGCTCTGCTCGGGACTCTGCTCGCCGAGCTCCCCTTGGATCGCGCGCAACTGCTGGCGCAGGAGGTATTCGCGCTGCTGGCGGGTCATTTCCGACTGCGCCTCGGTCGCGATCTTGTTCCTGATCTCGAGCACCTGGACCTCGTGATTTAGATACCCGTGCGCCAGGCGTAAGGCCTCTTGCCGCGACATGGCCGCGAGCAAGGCCTGCTCCTTCTCCACCTCCAGCGACAACAGGGAGCCAATCAGATACACCTGGTGCAAGGGGTCCTCGACCTCGGCGATGATATGGCTCAAGCTCGTTTGGATCTGAGGCTGCACGAGCTCCAGCATCTTGCCGGCGAGCTCCAAGACCGCCCGCTGCAGGGCTTCGACCTCCGCGCCGCTGTCCTCGGGCTGAGGAACCTCATTGACCTCAAGACTCAGAAAAGGATGCGTCTGTGCCGCGGCGGCCGCCTGCGCGCGCCGGGTCCCCTGCACGACGAGTTGTATGACGTCATCGGAGCGGGCTACCTTTTTGATGATCGCGAGCGTTCCGATCGGATACAAATCGGCCAACGTGGGTTCCTCCACGGACGGTTGCCGCTGCGCGAACACCCCGATGAGCTTGTCCTCGCGCAACAACGCCGCCTCCACCGCCGCGACCGAGATCGGCCGGCCTACCGCGAGCGGCATCACCAGGTGCGGGAAAAGCACGCTGTTCTTGATCGGCAAGACGGGGATAAGCATATTAATAATCCGTTAGCGCGGCGCTTAGACATATGGGGATTAAACACGCGATTACAATAGTATACGCCACGGCCCTAAGGGCTGAGCCTGCTCACCCCTAGCGCCCAAGGCGCAAGGACATAGCACAGGAAGCCGATGAAAAGCGCGCCGGCGAGGTCGATGAGAATGCCGCTCCGTGCCATTTGTCCGACGGTGATGTAACCGCTCGAGTAGACGATCGCGTTCGGTGGCGTCCCCGCCGGCAGCATGAACCCCAAGGATGCCGCCAGCGTCGCGGCGAGCATCAAGGGTGCCGGGTGCAGCCCGAAACCCGGTGCGCTCACGGCGAGGATCGGCAACAGCACGTTGGCCGTCGCAGTGTTGGAGGCCACCTCCGTCAGGGCCGTAGTGAGGAGGCACACGATTAGAAATACCACCAGCGGCGAGGCAGGGTCCGCGCCTTTCAAGAGACCCGCAAGCCACGTCGCGAGCCCGCTTTCCTGTATCCCGTAGGCAATCGCAAAACCGCCCCCGAGCAAGACCAGCAAATCCCAGGGAAGGGATCGCATCTGCCGCGCTGCCAGGCCAAACCGCAAGGGCCGGACAGACACCGGTATGAGGAATAGCGTAACCCCGATCCCCATGGCCACGGCCGCATCGCCCATATCTTGGCGCAAGAGCCGCGCAAGCGGTGCCGGGAGTGTATCGATCGGGCGCCCGATCCAATCTTCCCAGCCGAAGGTAACCCACCCCCACCAACCCGTGATGGTGAAGGATCCGAGATCCATATCCTTGCGCAAGATCCAAAGGAAGGCCGCGAGCAGAAAGCCCGCGAGCGCCACATGCTCGCCCGCTTTCATCGGGCCGAGACGCGCGCGGGCGTCCGCGATCACCTTGCCCGCGTTGCCTACCAATTCCGTCCGCTGCACCGGGACCGCCCAACGCACGAGGTATAGCCACACGAGCGGCAGCGCCACCAGCACCACCGGCAATCCGACCTTGAGCCAGGTGACGAAATCCACATCATGGCCGAGGTGTATCTCGGCTTGTTTCACGAACACGAGATTCGGTGCCGTGCCGATCTTGGTGCCCATGCCCCCGATGCTTGCGGCATAAGCAATTCCTAACATCAAGACGAGACCGAAGCGCCGTAGTGCCGGATGGTTGCGCCCGAGGGTCTCCTCGAAATTAAGGAGCACCGCCATGGCGATCGGGAACATCATCATGGTAGCGGCCGTGTTCGAGATCCAGAGGCTGATGAATCCCGTGGCCAGCATAAACCCGAGGACGATGCGCGCCGGGCTACTGCCGACGCGCGCGATGATCGCGAGCGCAATCCGCCGATGCAATCCCCATTGCTGCATGGAGGCCGCGATCATCATGCCGCCAAGAAACAGGAAATTGATCGGATCGACGTACTGCAACAGCACCGCGGGCAGCGCCGCCGTGCCGCTCAGAGGAAAGACCACCAGCGGAATACAGGCCGTGAGCCATAGCGGCACGGGTTCCGTGATCCACCAGATCACCATCCAGGCCACTGCCGCCGCCGTCCACCGGGCCGGGCTAACCAGCCCTCCGGCTGTTAAGCCTAAGGCCAAGAACAGGACCGGCCCCAGGGCGAGTCCGACGCGTTGTCTTATTGTGAAGGGCATCGGGGAAGTTTACCGGCGCCGCTGTTGAACATCTCTTGGCAATGAGGCGAGTTCCGTCAAGAAGCACTTTGTATGGTCAATTTAAATTTCGCCACGACGGGTATGAACCCCGCAGGGCGACCAAAGGGAAGCACTCCGCCTCTCCCTTTGGAAACCCCATCGCTAAGGTCCCCGCGGCAAGACCGGGGAATAGATTTCAACTTGCTACATCACTGGCCTTTAGCGATTCGTAAAAGTCCTTTACCGCATCGCCAGAGAGCCGTTCATCTCGGCGGACGTTCGCAGGATAAAACGCCAAATTCGACTACTGGGGTTATGGTTCGCGAAATGGGTTTACCACGTGCACGCCCCCATAGTCCTGCCCGGCGTTCAAGTCCTCCGAGTAGATCAACTCACACCCGGATTCGAGCGCAGCCGCCAGGATAGCCGCATCCCAATTGCTGATTCGGTAACGCGTTACCAGTTCCAACGCCCGCACGAAGGTGGCAGCCCCGAGCGGCACGATCGCAAACCCCAACCACGCACTACAGTACGCCGCTGCTTGCGGGGCACTCAGGGCCGGTTTCCGGGGATGGACAGCGTTGGCGTAAAACTCCTGGAGTACCTGGAAGGAAATGACCACCTTCTCTTCCTGCAGAAGTCGCCTGGCACGGACTGCCTTTAATACATCCCCCGCCCGTCCGCTCGCCGCATAGAGCAAGATGTTGCTGTCAACGAAAACGCCCAAGGCGATCAGCGTACGGTTCGTCGCGGGGAAACGGACCGGCCGAACCCGGTTTGTCGTGGTCGCGGGCGTCGGATTCCGTAAATAGAGCATCCAGTCGGGCCATGAGCTCAGCTTTAGCACGCTCTTCAGTCGCCCACTTCGCGAGAAGCTCCTGTACCACGCGACTCAATGAGGTTTCAGCGGCAGCCGCCTTGCTCCGGGCGCGACGGTAAAGTTCATCGGGCAATGAAATCGTAAGGTTTTTCATAGCGTCACCATAACTGTGAAACTGTGTAACTTCAAGGCAGCGTATCTTACCCTGACCTTGTATCTTTACTTTTGGAATGGTTAGCTCCCATTATCTGGAACGGAGTGAGCTTGAGCCCACCCTTAGACCTCGAGTCTGTGGCGTAGATAAAGCCCTCCGATACCTCTTTGTGCCGAGCCTAAAACTGAACGGTATCCAAGACCCTGAGCAGTCAGTGAGTCTGTATGGACAAGGGGGAGTTGGCGATAAAGGCAACCATGAACGATAAACTTAGAGGAGATCATTGCCATATGCCGATCATCGGAATCGATGTCTCGAAGAATAAGCTTCATTGCGCCCTCTTGAGCGAGGCAGGTAAGCTCAAATCGAAGGTGTTCTTTAATTCCCCGGAGGGCCATAGTTTGCTCCTGCAATGGGCGGGGCGCCTGTGTCAGACGGTGCAGTTGTATGCCGTACTGGAAGCGACCGGCGTAAGATTAGAGTAGAGGCTCTCACTTGCCCTCTACTTTACCTTGCGGTCTCTGAATTCGAGCCGAGTGGCGAGAGCCGGCGAATCTAAGGATACTTCAGGCTCAGACCACGCAAAGCGCACGCGATTACTTCACGGCCGTCGGTCCGGTTGAGATCAAGGTTACGCGAGGTGGAGTCGACGTTTTAGCTAGACATACATGGTCGTGACATGCCGGGCAGCGATACTCCTGGACGTCCTTATGAGACCGTGCTCTTTCAACCTCGACCCGGAAGACGCAGCCACAAAAGCCGCAGGTTTGCCGAAACTCACTGCTAGGAGAGAACGTAGCGGTTGTTTCCGTTATCGTGTTACTCATAGCCGGTCGCCGAGCATCACAGAATCACGATCGCATTGCAAAACTATGGTAAGCGCAATCACTCGCCCGCTAACCATGCTTACCTAATCGGATATCCTCTTGGGTGCGCTGGGGCGACAGATTTTCAACAGAGACTTTCGTAGGCATTGCTAATTAGCTCGATATCCGCAAAAGCGGATACATTGATTAATGATCCCTCGGCAGTGTCGGCACAGCCGCCCATCGCAGGGCGGATCACGTGCACCCCTATCGGGCGAGTATTTCAGATAAGATGTGACAATACCCTCGCGTTCTTTCCACAAGGAAAAGCCACCAAATGTTCCCCGATCCGGGTCAATGATACCACGGTGTGAGACCCTACGCCAGCTAGAGTCTCTTCCAATGCAAGATGAGTCTGAAGTAAGGCGGCGACTGTTCATGATGGGAGGATGAAGGCCATCATGAACGACAGACAATTAGAGACGGTTAAGCAGGTCGGGGAGTTTTTAGCGGGCACTGAGTTT
>JBOIDM010000016.1:0-8263 GCA_050740575.1 Gammaproteobacteria bacterium | reverse complement strand
CGATGCCGCGTTTTTTTTCGGCACGCTCTTCTAGAAAAGTGATCAGATATTCCCGAAGCCGGTAATAATCAGGATGCTCCATGATCTCTTTTCGGTCGCGCGGACGGGGAAAATGTATGTCTAATATATCGCCAACCTCGGCGTCGGGGCCGTTGGTCATCATGACCACGCGATCAGCCAGATAGATCGCTTCGTCGACGTCGTGGGTCACCATAAAGGCAGTCTTTTGATCGCGTCCCCACAGATCCAACAACACTTTTTGCAATTCAAAGCGCGTCAAGGAATCGAGCATCCCGAAGGGTTCATCAAGCAGCAACATCTTGGGCGATAGGGCGAAGGCCCGGGAGATCCCGACGCGCTGGCGCATACCCTGGGAGAGTTCCGCCGGCCGTTTATGCATGGCATCCGCCAGACCGACCAGGCTCAGATAATATTCGGCGAGATCACGCCGCTCTTGCCGGCTTGCGGTGTAATAGACTTGATCCACACCGAGCATCACATTTTCTAGGGCCGTCAGCCACGGCAACAAACACGGCGATTGAAACACCATGCCGCGATCGGGCCCTGGTCCCATGATCTCTTTACCGGCCAACACCATGACGCCGCTCGTGACCTCGGTTAAGCCCGCCAGCATGGAAAGCACCGTGGTCTTGCCACAACCGGAATGCCCGATGAGGCAAACAAACTCGCCTTTATTCACTTCCAGATCGAAATCTCTAACGATAACCGCCGGACCCTTTGGCGTAGCGTAGATCTTCGTGAGACGAGAGATGGTGAGAAACGCATTCATATGGGTTAGGTTGTAGATCTTGCTGTTGTGAGCACAGCGGTTAAGTCTCGATCTCCACGGTCTCTTTTTTGAATTCCTTGCTGCGCAAAGGGCCGCGGCGGAACAAAGAGAAGGGTGAGGGTTTACCGTAAGATATGTCTTCGGGTTCGATGTCGGGCAGGTGCAGCTTGCGGGTGACGGTCTTACGGTGGTGAACGCCAACGCCCAAGAGAAAGTCCATGACCTGGTGCCGGGTCTGCTTAAACCGCGGGTCGTGATTTATGGCTTTACGGTCGCGCGGCCGAGGGATCTCGACCGGCACGCCTGGCCCCAGCGTCGCATCGGGGCCATGGGTCAATGGAATGATGCGGTCCGCTAGCAGGATGCCTTCATCCACATCGTTGGTGATGAGCACCACGGTTTTCTTATCCTGCTCCCAGATCCTGGCGATCTCACCCTGAAGTGTCGCCCGAGTTAGCGCGTCTAGGGCGCTTAGGGGTTCATCGAGCAACAAGATCCGCGGGTCAGTGGCTAATGCGCGCGCGACCGACACCCGTTGGCGCATGCCCCCGGACAGCTCCGCCGGGCGTTTTTCCCGCGCCGGCAACAGATTCACCATCTCGATGTATTTCTCGACATGAACCTTTTTTTGGGACGGTGACCAGTCCCGAAAAACCTGATCCACGGCCAGATAAACATTTTCGTAAGTCGTCAGCCACGGCAGTAACGAATAATTCTGAAAGACTATTCCGCGCTCGGGGCTCGGGCCCCTGATTTCCACGCCATCCAAAGTGACGCTGCCGGTGTCCGGCCGGATCAATCCGGCGATTAAAGAGATGAGTGTGGATTTGCCGGAGCCCGAGTAACCGACGATGGCCACAAACTCGCCTTTCTCGATCGAGAGGTTGATGTCGCGCAGCACCGGCGTTAGGGTGCCGTTGGACCGGAAACCTTTGCAGACGTGTTTTAGTTCCAGGAAAGCCATGGCCGTGGTCTCATATGGTCTTGAATCGGGCTTCGACCAGGCTCATGAGACGGTCGAGGATGAAACCGACGAGACCGATGGTCAGAATGCACAAGATGATGTGCTCGTAAATGAGGATATTATATTCCTGCCAGAGGAACCCACCCACACCGGGCACGCCGGTCAGCATTTCCGCCGCGACGATGACCAGCCAGGCGATACCGAGGCTGAGCCGGAAGCCGGTAAACATGTAGGGCATGGTGGCCGGGATCAACACTTTGAAGAGAGTCTTGACCCGGGACAACTTCAGGACCCGCGCCACATTGAGATAGTCCTGCGGAACCGAGCGTACGCCCACGGCCGTGTTCAATACCGTGGGCCACATGGCGCATACGGCGATGGTAAAGAGCGCGGCCGGTTCCGATTTCTGGAACAGCACGAGACCCAACGGCAACCAGGCGAGCGGCGAGACCGGGCGCAAGACCTGAATGATCGGGTCGAAGCTCTTTGCAAACAGCGCCGAAATTCCCAGTAGGAAACCCAGCGGCGTGCCTATTAAAATAGCCAGTGCGTAACCCTTGGCTACCAGCACCAGCGAATACCAGGTGAATCGGAGTATGCCTTGATCCAGCTCACCGCGTTTTTCAAACGGTTCCAGAATATAGAGTTTACTCACTTCCCAGGTTTTCAACGGGGACGGCAGGTTCGTCCCGGGCAGCGAGCTCCATAGCGCCCAGATCCCAATTACGGCCAATGCGCCCAGCATGGGCAGCACCAACCAATCGATGTTAACTTTGCCCTTGATCATCGCGATGCTTCTCCACGTAGGTTGTGGCTGCGGCAGCGAGCGCCACACTAAAAGTGATTAGCGGCGTCAGTAGGCTCTTGACGGCGACCGAGGGACTTACCGCATGGCTCAGCCAGTAATCCCCCTGATTAATGATCGCTTGTAGGAGCCCGACGCTTAATCCGAGTTTGCAGGCGCGCCGCCAAACTCCCCGATTGGAAAGTGCTTCACGCCACAACTCCTTCCCGTCCGGTTTACACACGTCGCCTACCAGTAGTACCACGTCCCATCATCCCTTCATGCTGTGGACTTCGAATGAGGTCGCGTATTCTTCGGCTTTGGCGGGATCGAAAGTCTTGCCGTCAAACAAGGTTTCCGGATCGTTGTTGAGCCCGCCGTGCTGGTACCCGATTTCCTTCATCGCCTCTTCATAGAGATCGGTACGCATCACCTGCTTGGCAATGCCTTCATAATCCGGCGCGCTCTCTACCATACCCCAGCGGCGAAACTGGCTTAGAAACCATTTGGCGTATTTCGGCTGCGGATAGTTACAGTTACGATCGCTGAAAGTCATGTAATTGGGATCTTCCGTTTTACGGCCGTCGCCGTAATCGTAATGGCCCTGCAGGCGGCCCAGGATGATCTCCGGCGGACAATTGATGTAAGTGGCTTTGGAGACAATCTCGACCTGCTCGGGCCGGTTCTCCATCTTATCCAGCCATACGCTGGCCTCGTGCAAGGCTTTCAAAACTGCCTTTACGGTCCTGGGGTTCTGATCGGCGAATTCCTCTGTGAAGGCGCAGACCTTCTCCGGATGGTCCTTCCACATGTCCTGCGTAGTCACCGAGGTGAACCCGATCCCTTCGGCAATAGCGCGTGCGTTCCACGGCTCTCCGACACAAAATCCATCCATCTTACCGACATTCATGTTGGAGACCATCTGTGGGGGTGGAATGGTGATGAGGGCGACGTCCTTGTCCGGATTGATACCGCCGGCGCCCAGGTAATAGCGCATCCACATGGCGTGTGTCCCGGGCGGGAAGGTCATGGCGAAGGTCATCGGTTCGCCCGCTTTCTTGGCCGCTTCGACGAGCGGTTTCAGTGCTTTCGGATCGGCCACGACTTTACCTTTCAGATCGGCTTTCAAGGTAATGGCCTGGCCGTTGCGGTTCAGCATCCACGGGGCGATCATCGGTTTCTTGGGCGAACCTAAGAGCCCCATCGTCGAGGCGAGGGGCATACCGATCAGCATGTGAGTCGCCTGAATATCGCCGTTGGAAAGCGCATCGCGAATGGCGGCCCAGTTGGCGCCTTTGCTGACCGTGGAGTTGATGCCGTACTTTCTGAAGAAGCCCTTCTCATGAGCGATGACAATGGGAGAACAGTCCGTGAGCGCGATCATCCCAAACTTTATATTCGAGGTTTCCGGCCCCTCATCGGCATAAGCCCCGCCGATCCAACTTTTTGGCAGCCCGGATGATAGCAGGGCCGCAGCACCCAAGCCTTTGGCGGCCGTGGTTAAAAACTGACGGCGGCTGATTTCGGATGCTTCCGCCGAAGTGGGCTTTGCTTCAGGCGTTGTGACCTCACCTTGGGATTGATCCGCTGCGTTGCTTTTCATGGAATTCGTTCTCCGGTGTATAAAAATTCGCTGCGACCAGAATGCGACCGAGCAGGCTTGCGTCGCCGGGCGTCTTAGCGCCGTGCAACGCCCTGTCCCAGCGCCCTAGAATTTGAACTGAACATAGGCCCAAGCCTTTTCGAGATCGAAGGCCTGCCCCGAGATGCTGTTACGCGCCTTATTGAGCGCATCACCCGAGGCGTCGTAATAGGCGTATTTGACCCCGACCAGGAAATTGTTGGCGATGGGTCTCTCCAGCAGGAGGTCCCATTCGGTGCCGTAATCGTAATCGGCATCATTTGCCGAGAGGTCGTGCCACATGGCTACGAAGTTGGCTCCCCAGACCTTCATCTGCAAGGTGACGTAGAGATCCTCGACGCCGTCGGCGGGGGTGATCAGAAAACGATCGGCCCAGCCTTGGAACGCGTGGTTCGTGCCGAGCGGAGTCTGGAAAGCGCGGGCGACGCGTCCACCGCAACATCCGCTCACCACTTCACCGCCATCACCTTCCAACACCTCGTAGCTCCCTTTCACGGTCACCGACTCGAGGGGACTATCTATGAACGTATGGGTGGCGCCAAGCTCGCCCAGGTAATAGTTGACATCGATATCGGCTGGGTTTTCGGCATAGTCCATTTGATGGGCGAACTCGCCGGTGTAGAGGATGGAAACCGGGTAGCTGATGAGGTCATAGGCACCTTGAAAACGCAGGCCGAAGGTGGCCGTCGAAAATCCCTCCGACGTCTTGCTTTCGAAGTCCAAGAGATAGTTGTACTGTTCGAATTTCCCGTACGAGAACCCCGTGTAGTCAATTTTCATGAAGTGACTGTCCATGCGAAAGTCGCTTCGGTCCGGGATGTCGTTGTCCTCACCGAAGATGCGGTTGGTATTCCACGCATAGGAATAGTCGATCACCGTCGCCGGCAGGTATTCGTTTATTGTTCGGACGGCATCAAAGCTCTGCCAATTCTGCCGCCACAGGATATTGCCGATGTAGCGATGCAATGGTGCTGGGCGATGTTCAATCTCCTGACGCCCGACCTTGAGCGTGGTGTATGGCACACCTACGTAGCGCAGATTGGCCTGCTGGATCTCGGTGCCCTCGGGGTCCACGACCGTGGCCTTATCGAACACTCCGTTCGAGCCGCCGTCGTTGTAGGCATCGTTGTCGGCCACGCGCACGTCCTCGAACTGGAGGTAGGCCCCGAAGTCATAGAAGAGCCCAGTGCCGTACCCGAGCGCGGTGCGGAGCGTATTGGCGTAGGCCGCATCGAGCGGCCCGTTGAGCGTGGGTGGCGTACCGGGAATAACGCGCGGCTGATCGTCGTCCACGAATTCAAAGCGATAGCGCAGGTACAGGTCTACCTTCCCTCCTTTCAGTGCATCGATAAGGTTGTCGCCGGCATAGAGTGGTCCGGCCACGCTCGTGCCCAAAAGGCCCACGAACGCGGCGGCATAGTGTCGTGATCGAACGGCGCGAGTCATAAGCGTCTATCCTTATTGATTAAAGCCAGTGCTGAATCGGGACAGGCGCCGTTGCCCTGGCGGGTGACCGCGCCGTTACGGTCCCACCATCCCCCCTCCGCCACTCGCCATCGACTTCTCTCCGGCGCGGCGGATCTGGGCGGGTCTACCGCAATCCCTGGGCCACGTTAGTAACGCGTTGATCCAACGATTTATATTCTAGGAAGGCCGCGCTCGGACGCATTTGCGGGCGGCTCAGATGCACCATGTTCGTGAGCGTCCAAGCGTCGATGTCCCACGGTAGTGCATGCGGCACTCCAGGCACCGCGGCAGCTCAGAGCGTGCCGCCGATTTGCGCCGCCCGCAGATGTTAAGTTCGCGCTATGCAGAAAAAGCGGATCACTTGGCTCGTACCGGCCCGCCGCGGTAAGGCCCTTGACAGGCGATCTTCTTACAGTCCCCGTTCAGCATAGTGACGATAATCGCGCCGGTGTCGTTGCGGGCCTTGAAATGGCCGATGCCGTCGATATCCCCGCCCATAGTGTTGACCTTGACCGACTGGGCCGGGTCCGGGAATAGCCGGTTGAAATCGAAGTCCACCCGACCGGCCGTCGAGCCCGCGCCCACATCGAGTTGCGCCCGTACATTGGGCCCGGCCGCGAACAGCGCACCCCGGGCGCAATCGCTGAAACCCTTTGCGGTGCTGCAATGGACCTGATCGTGGATGCCGGCGTGCAGGGTATAGAAGAGCACCTGCCGGTAGCGCCTAGGAATAAAGCGCAGGCTGTGCTCGTCCGTGGCCCCGGTCCAGCGATTGTAATAGGGGTAAAAGCCGAACACGTAGGTATCGAAGATGTTCTGCGAACCGCAGGTTGCGACGGCGGGGTTGGCGGGACCGACATAGAGGCAGGAATTGAGGCCGCGTATGCCTCCGGCGATATTGACGAAACGGCGGATGCCGGCCCAGGCGTCGCTGGCCTCGAGAGTGGCGATAGCCATGGACACCCCTAGCGAATGGGTCACGAGATCGACCGTGGCGCTCCCTGTATAGGCCCGTACCGCGTCGATGAATTTCCCGATGATCTCGTACTTTCCCCGGCGGTGGAAGTTATCCTGGGGATTTTCCTGTTCCTCGGCGCTGAGATAGGTCACCCCGAAGAGCTCGCAGTCGTTGTAGCCCTGCTCTTTGAATTCCTCGTACACGGAACGGCGCGGGGGAGCATAACCTGCCACGCTGCCCTGAACCGGTGAGTCCCAACTGATGGCGCGATCGGCATTGCCGTGGATGAAGACCACCGGTGTCCGTACCGCCTTGCATTCCCCGCCGCCGAACCCCCCGAATCCAGTCCCCGGGTCAAAACCTCCGGCGTATTGGAACTCGGGCGCCGAGCATTTGGGAAAGGTGAAGTCCCCGCACTCCAGGGCGCTCGCGCCCCCACTCAACATGATGCCGCCCAGCAACACCGCATATCGGGAAAAGACTCCTGGAATCGTGTGCATGCTCGCCTCTCGGGTCATTAGGAACCATCGCGAACGATAAACCAACGGATGTTGCGCTGCAATAAGGCCGCCGGCGGCACCTTCTTATTCAGTCGACAGATAAGCTCGAATTCCTTATCCTTCAATCAGCATGGCGCCTATCGAACGCAAAGCTTCTGCCCCCAAGATTGCGCCGGTCCACAACTGGCGCACAACCGACGAAGACGAAATCGAGCGCCGCCGGCTGCGCGCCCGATCCGAGCATATCGCTATCAGCAATCTCGATGCGAAGCATCCGATTTTTTCCAACTTCCGCATTCGCTCCGGAAGCGGGCTTAGCTACTCCGTCGAGATCCGGAGCGTTCGCGAACGGCAGTACGCGTGCAGTTGCGTCGACTTTCGCATGGCAGCGGCGGAACCCGAGCATAGAAAACGTGGTTTGTTGCTTTGTCTCTCTGTCCTCGTTATCGCCCATCAACAAAGGGCCCACATGAATAACCAGTTCGTCGAAAAGCCCATCCTCAACTCTCCCTACGAGTATCCATCTCGTCACTGGGAGCTCGATGAGCAGGGCCAACCGACTCAGAGAATCATCGAACGCCGCCGCCGCGCGGAATTCATCACGCCGATTCCGAAACCGAGAAAGCGCAAGGGTTCGGCTAAACAGACGTCCTTTCTCTTCGACGAAGGCAAAGGAATCTCGACGGCGGAACAGCAATACGACCACACAGCCATCATTAATTCAGTTCGCCAGCAGGTGGATCAGTGGCGACGCTTGCCGAACCCTAATGACTGGCGGGTAACGCCGGAGACAGCGCGACTGCTACAGCATTGGCGCCACCACACATACAGCAGCATCCGTCCATTCTTTTGTCAGGCCGAGGCGGTTGAGACTGCCATCTGGCTCACGGAAGTCGCACCCCAGGCAGGCAAGGTGGGCGAGGGCTTTCTTGAACACCTGGCCAATGCCAACAACGACGCCAACCCGGAGCTCATGCGTTTCGCGCTGAAGCTGGCCACCGGTGCCGGCAAGACCACCGTCATGGCGATGATCATCGCCTGGCAAACCATCAACGCGGTGCGGCGACCGCAGAGCAAACGCTTCACGCGCGGCTTTCTCATCGTTGCACCGGGCCTCACGATCAAGGATCGTCTGCGGGTCCTCCAACCGAATGATCC
>JBOIDM010000015.1:0-4238 GCA_050740575.1 Gammaproteobacteria bacterium | reverse complement strand
GACAACACCTCGCACACCCAATCGGGGGGGATCTCGAAGTAAGCCGTCTCGGGTAAGGCGGGCATGCGTTCGCGTCGCCAGCCCGCCAAATCCGGCACCAGGATGTCTCGCCCCAAGTGTAATTCGGGTTCGTCGAGGATCCACCAGCCACCGGGTCCGCCGAATCGACCCTTTTGATACGGCCCGGCCAATTCCTCGCCTAAGGACGATGATGCCAAGGCATGTCGGGGTGCCGGTCGCGGCAGCGTGATCAATTGGCCGTGGATGATTTGCGCGAGCAGATGATCGGGGACTTTGCAGAGATCCTCGTAAGTGGCATCGCGCTCGGCTGGCGTCGACATGGATAGCCCGGCTGCGTATGGAACTGTTACTGGCATTGTCTCGCGTTCGACCAACGCCGATCAACCAGGGAGCTCATTGGCGCACCTCGTAGCGAGCGTAGCCGGCATGAAGCAACGCGCAATGCGGGAATTTAGTGGCAATACATTTCCCGGAATCCGCTCCGCTACTTCCGGGCTACGGTCGCTTATCACCACCATCCGTTCGGCGGAACACCCACAAGTGGGGCTTCCGCCTTACGCGCGTTAAGCCAGCTTGCATCCGCGCAGACCACGCAGGGTGGATCAGAAGGGTAAATATGCGAGCGCGTCACCTAGGCGCCGGCTTAAAGCGTAACCACGGCCCGCCAGCATCGCCCCGCACCTTTCGCGTTCCACCCGGCGCATATATTCGTGCTTACAAAGCACACCCGCGGCCGCACGCTTTCAAAATCGACCTGCCGGAGGATTTCGTGATCGTGACCTTCGGTATCGATGCAGAGAACATCGACCCGGGTAACTGCATGTTTCCGCAGTAAGGGCTTGTATACGTTTAACTATCTCACCCGCCGGCCATTCCATTGCCCAGCATCATCTCTGGAATCACCGTATCCCCATTTGCCGGTGAAGGCCTCACCACCGTCTTGAGTTTCCAATTGGCCGAATCCGGAGTTACCCGCCCATACTCGCACAAACCGCAAGTACGGGTAATGGTGATAAAAGTGAAATGCCTATCGCCAGGAAGACTTTCATTGACGTAACCATAAATGCACCTCTTACTCAAAGCTGCGCGTACGCATTACGCGCGCAGGTAATCGATTACTTTTCCCACCCTCTTTATATCGTAGTACGAAATGATCCGGCTTTCAGTGAAATATTCACGTTGCGCCACCGCACCGATATTTCGGGCAGGGAGGGAAGATTCCGGGAATGGGAACAGGGAGGGAACAGAACAGCGGAACAGGGGAGGGGAAGGGAACATAACGGTTCTTCCAAGAAAGATTATTCTTCAGCGTATGCCCACCGGGAAGGGAACAGAATTTTTTAAAGCCCCTTTTCTTAAAGAGGGAAGGTAGTACTGAACGTGTCAGCCGTCAATGACGCGAGATCTCGGCCTTGGATAGGGGGCTATTCGGGCCATTCTACCGAACCGGGTATCGAATATTGAGGCGTTTCCGTGCTTTGAGGGGGTGTGGGCCAAACCGGCTACCGATTCCTGACCTTGAGCGAGCTTGCCACGCGGGAGGGATCAGAAGGGTAAATACGCGAGCGTGTCACCGAGGCGCCGGCTTAAGGCGTAACCACGGCTCACCAACATCGCCTCGCAGCGCTTTCGATCCACGGGGCCTATATATTCATGCTCATAGATCACTACCCGCGGAAACATGCTTACAAAGTCGAACTGCTGGAGGATTTCGTGATCGTGACCTTCGGTATCTATGCTCAGGATATCGACCCGTGTGATGGCATGTTTCCGCAGTAAGGAGCTCAGGGTAACGCAGTACACGATCTCTTCGACAACGTAACGTTCGAGATCGGGGATCGCCCAGCGGTGGGACAGCAGCACCTCGCGATGAAAGCTCCCCAAGCCCGCGCACCACCGGGGCAAATAGTCACAATCCTCCCGGATGCGAAACAAGATTCGTTGCTCTTCGCGGTCCGAAATAGCGGCGTTCTCTAAAATGAGGTTCGGGTGAGCGCGATAGTTTTTTTGTAGCCTTTCGAAATAACACCGCGCCGGTTCGACCAATAGCCCCGGCCAGCGGTAACGACGCACGTAGCGGTAGAGGGGATCGTAGATTACACCGTCATTGGCCCCAATCTGGATAAAAAACAAGTCTGGAATGGTAGCGGCGCAGTGGTTCAGTACCTTGCGCAAGGTCGGCCACGGCGGCAGGCAGCATAAGAGGTCGAATAACTTGACGAGGCCCAAGCGAAGCCTAAGCCTGGTGTCGAGCGGCGGCACGCTTAGGGCCGGAACCATGTGCTAGATCCGTGCAAGCAGGCGACGGTAAACCAGCAGCGTCCTTTGCCCGGCGGTCCACAGCGTCGCTAAGGCGAGAAGATAGATCACTTCGACCAAGAGGCCCGAGAGCAGACCAATGACCAGAAGAATCACCCGCTCCGGCCGCGTGACTAAGCCTTCCGCGCATGCGATGCCAAGAATTTCCGCACGTGCCCGGACATAACTCGTCATCATCCCACCGAACATCGCGATGAATACCGCAGTCGCGGCGAGTGCGCGGCCTTCCGTCGCGAAGCGGTAGGCGATGGCCGCGAACATGCTCGCTTCCCCGACGCGATCGAGGAGCGAATCAAGAAACCCGCCCAGCTCCGTCACCCGGCCGGTGATCCGCGCGAGCATGCCATCGACCATATCGAACGATCCGGCGCCCCAGAAAAGCAGGCCGGCCGCTATCGGATAACCAAGCAAAAACACGATGCTAGCGGCGACCGATACGAGGCAGCTTATGACCGTGACTCGGTTTGGTGAGACACCGTAGCGCGCTAATCCATGTGCGACCGCATCCGCCAAGGCCAGCACCCCGCGCTTCGGATAACCGCCTATCAGGACAGCGAGCCGCCATCCTCTTGTGAGTGCTGGGATCATGCTTGCAGCACCAGGCATAAGGTGACAACTTCCCCCGCGCTAGCGTGGAGCGCCGTGGGGATCCCTAAGCGATGGCGGCCGGGACCTCTTGCCGCGGTTGATCGGCAAGCTCATGGGGATCGCGAAAACCGCCTTTGATGAAGGCCTCCGTCATCCTGAAAGCCTCGTCATCCTGGACCTGAAACGGCGGGTGTTTATAAAAAAACGCCGAGGGCGCGTGCAACACCCCGAATTGGCCTCGCTCCAGCGCCAGTTTGGCGCAACGAATGGCGTCTATGGCGACCCCCGCGGAGTTCGGCGAGTCTTCCACCGACAGCCTTAACTCGATATTTACCGGGACATCCCCGAAGATTCGGCCTTCCATGCGGACGAAACACACCTTGTTGTCTTTCTGCCAGGGGACGAAATCACTCGGGCCGATATGGATGTTCTCCTCGGATAATCTCTCCCCCGCGACCGATTGGACCGCTTCGGTTTTCGAGCGTTTTTTCGATTTCACCCGGGCACGGTTTAGCATATTGAGGAAATCCGTATTACCGCCGGTATTGAGCTGGTAGGTGCGCTCCAGCTTCACGCCGCGCTTACGGAAGAGATCCGTGAGCACGCGGTGGGTGATGGTTTCCCCCAACTGGGATTTGATATCGTCGCCGATGAGCGGTAGCCGGGCTTCGTGAAAACGGCGCGCCCATACCGGATCACTGGCGATGAAAACAGGAATATTGTTGACCAAGGCCAAACCTGCCTTCAAGGCGCAACCGGCATAAAAGCGTGTCGCGTCCTCGGAACCGACCGGCAGGTAGTTGACCAGTATCTCGGCCCCCGACTCGGATAATGCGCGCACCACTTCCTCTTCGCTCGGCTCGGGCGCAAGGGCCGTGACGAAGCGGTGTCGCTCATCGTAATCGTGCATGTGTTCGGAAACCCCGTCGAGTACGCGGCCCATGCGCACCGTGACACCGGCGCTGGCGATGTTCGGATGAAACACCTGTGTACAGTTCGGCGGCGCAAAGATCGCTTGCGTGAGATCCTGGCCAACTTTACGCTTATCGATATCGAAGGCCGCGACAACCTCGAGATCCCGCGGGAGGTACCCGCCGATGTCCCAGTGCATCAAGCCTACGGCCTCCTCCGGACTTTTCTCCGCATAGTAATGGATACCTTGGATCAGCGAAGAGGCGCAATTTCCAATACCCACCACGGCCAGCTTGACCTTTTTGTTGTTCATTATTCGTTACCCCTATAGCCATACTCAGCGCTAAACAAAGTGCGTCGATGGTGACTTTAGGCGCCCTTCGGGGGTAAAGCAAGCG
>JBOIDM010000014.1:0-9864 GCA_050740575.1 Gammaproteobacteria bacterium | reverse complement strand
GCCGCCGGTCACAATGTCAGCGACACCGTCCTGGTTGAGATCGCAGGTGGCGACCCGCACGCCGCCTTTGAAGGTTCGACCGTATGGCAGGAACTGATGGCGCAACTGGCCGGTGGCGCCGTCGAAGACCCGTACCCGGGCCGGGGTGTCCAATCCCTGGCCGACGATGAGCTCGGGCCGAGCGTCGCCGGACAGATCGCCGCCGCAGGCGACGTAGACGCCGCCGTCATAGCGCTTGCTGAAGGCATGGAAGGACCTCAAGAGGGACCCATCCGTACCACTGTATACCCGTACCAACGGCCGGTTCCCGGCGCCTGCGCCCGCTACCACATCGCTCACGCCGTCATTATTAAAGTCGCAACTGGCGACCCGCACGCCGCCCCGATAGTGGCTGGGAAACGCCTGGAAGGTCCCGATAGGAGCGGTGAGCTGCTGGGCGGTGGTCCCGTCGAAGACCCGTACTTGCGAGCTACCGCCGGCGCCGGCGCCGACCACGATGTCCGGCACCTGATCGTTGTTGTAGTCGCCCTGGCAGGCGACATAGATGGCTCGGGTAGACTTACCACTAAAGGCGCGAAATGCGCCTAAGGGCGCGGGTAGCTGCGCACCGCTCATCCCGTCGAAGACGCGCACTGCGGAGCGTCCGCCGTTCCCGGCGCCGGCCACGATCTCATCGATGCCGTCACCGTCGAGATCACAACTCGCGACCCGTACCCCGCCGCGAAATCCCCGGCTAAAGGCGAGGAATTGGTTGAGCGGTGCCGGCAGGGACGAACCGGTCTGTCCGTCAAAGCCGCGGACCAGAGGCTTGGTCCCGGGACCCGCCGAAACTATGACCCGCCGCGGGTCCAAAGGCGGCTGTGCCTGGCCGGCCATTTGGCCGCCCAGTACTAGCAGGACGAGGGTCGCCACTAGAGCGGTGAGCAAAGGCCTAGGACGCACCGCGGGGCGCTCGCTGGAGCAAGTGTGGTTGGTTAGTTGGCCGCTCTTTCGACACCAGGGCACCTAAATACAAGGGCCACGCAAACCGGCGCGGGTCATTTGTACCTAACGCTGCACCGAGTGTATAGCAAGAACGGAGGCAAAGCCAACCCTACGCCGGAACGGCAAACCGGGCTCGCAGTCCAATGACAGCAGCGAGGGTGTTGTCCCATGGTAAACTTGATCCTGTCCGAGGAAGAGGAGCGGTCATGAGTTTCGACCCGGAAACTTGGCGAAAGTCGGTGCGCGCGTTTGCCGAGGCCGAGATCGCGCCGCGTGCGGCGGCCATCGACCGTGCCAACGACTTTCCCGCCGTTCTCTGGCCTAAGCTCGGCGCGGCGGGTCTCCTTGGGATCACGGCGGACCCGAGCGGACGGGGGCTTGGCTACCACGCGCATGTCATCGCCATGGAGGAGATTTCGCGCGCCTCGCCTTCCGTGGGACTTTCCTATGCCGCCCATTCCAATCTCTGCGTGGACAACCTTGACCGCCACGGCTCGGAAGCACAGCGCTCACGCTACCTGCCTAAGCTCTGCGCCGGTGAGTGGGTCGGTGCGCTGGCCATGTCCGAGCCGGGCGCGGGTTCCGACATCGTCGGCGCCATGAGCTGCCGCGCCGAGCTTAAGAACAGCGCGTGGATCGCGAACGGAGTCAAGAAATGGATCACCAACGGACCCGAGGCCAGTGTGCTCATCGTTTATATGCGCACCGCCCCGCTTGAAGCGGGCTCGCGTTCCATCAGCGCCTTTGTCGTCGAAGACGGCATGCGCGGTTTCCGCAAGGGCGAGCGTACCGACAAGCTCGGCATGCGCGGCTCGAATACCTGCGAGCTGGTGTTCGAGAACTGCCCCATCCCCGTGGAAAACGTGCTCGGTGAAGTCAACGGCGGGGTGCGCATTCTCATGCAGGGTCTGGACTCGGAGCGGTTGGTCCTCGCGGGCGGGCCGCTCGGCATCATGCAGGCGGCCATCGACACCGTACTCCCCTACCTGCGCGAGCGCCGCCAATTCGGTCAGCCCATCGGCAGCTTCGAGTTGATGCAGGCCAAGCTCGCGGACATGTATATGCGACTGCAGGCGGCGCGGGCATATGTTTACCGTGTAGCCGAGCAGTTTGACCGCGGTCTGCGATCGCGCAAGGATGCAGCGGCGTGCTTGCTTTTCGCTTCGGAGGCCGCCGTCAACGTTGCCTTGGAATCCATACAAAGCCTGGGCGCGCGCGGCTACATGAACGACGCGCCGGTTGGCCGGCTGTTGCGCGACGCCAAGCTCTACGACATCGGTGGGGGAACCAACGAGATCCGGCGCATGCTCATCGGCAGGGCACTGTTCGAGGAGACACAGGATCGATGAACAGCGTCGTCATCGTTGGCGCCAAGCGCACGCCGATCGGCGCCTACCGCGGTCAACTGGCGGCGCTCGCGGCCCCCGAGCTCGGCGCCGTGGCGATTCGCGCGCTGTTGGAGGACTGCCGCCTCGATCCCAAGCTTATCGATGAGGTTTTCATGGGCTGTGTGCTGCCCGCGGGTCTCGGCCAGGCGCCCGCGCGGCAGGCGGCGCTCGCGGCCGGGGTGCCGCTCGGGGCGGGATGTACGACCGTGAACAAGGTCTGCGGCTCGGGCATGAAGGCGGTGATGCTCGGTTGTGATGCCATCGCTGCGGGCAGCGCCGCCATCGTCGTCGCGGGCGGCATGGAGTCCATGAGCAACGCCCCTTATCTTGCGCGCCGCTCGTCGTTAGGTCAGCGGCCAGGCCATCAATCCTTGCTCGATCATATGTTTTATGACGGCCTTGAGAACCCCGCGGATCGACAGCTCATGGGCTACTTCGCCGAGCAATGCGTGGACCGCTACGGCTTCACGCGCGAGGCGCAGGACGCCTTCGCGGCAGAGTCGGTGCGGCGGGCGTTGGCGGCCATCGAAAGGGGCGCTTTCCATGCCGAGATCGCGCCGGTGATTTGCGGCAACCATACGATCGATGAAGACGAAACGCCGCACAAGTGCGATCCGGCCAAGATCCCTAAGCTCAAACCGGCCTTTCGGCCCGAGACGGGAACGGTCACGGCTGCCAATTCTTCGTCGATTTCCGATGGCGCCGCGGCGCTCTTGCTGGTACCCGAGAGTGAGGCGAAGCGGCTCGGGCTCACGCCGCTCGCGCGCGTCGTTGGATACGCCTCCCACGCGCAAGCACCCGAGGAATTCACTACAGCCCCCATCGCTGCGATCCGCAAGCTATACCAAAAGACCGGCTGGCAAGACCGCGACGTCGACCTCTACGAGATCAATGAGGCGTTCGCGGCCGTGACCTTGGCAGCGGAACGCACCCTCGATCTCGATCACGCCAAGGTCAATGTCCACGGCGGGGCCTGCGCCTTGGGGCATCCCATCGGCGCGAGCGGAGCGCGCATCATCGTGACGCTCGCGCATGCGCTGCAACGTCGTGGTTTACACCGCGGCGTCGCCGCGCTTTGCATCGGTGGCGGTGAAGCCACGGCGATCGCAGTAGGGCTGATACAATAACTACTATGCCTGTCCTTGAGACCAGGATCGATCCGAATATGCCGGAGGCTCAGCAGAACGCGGAGCATATGCTCGCCCTCGTCGCCGATCTCGGACTCAAGGCCGCCAAGGTCCGGGAAGGCGGTCCGCCGGCCGCGCGCGAGAAGCACCGGCAGCGCGGCAAGCTGTTGCCGCGCGAGCGCATCGCCGCGCTGCTCGACCCGAACGGCCCGTTCCTTGAGCTTTCACCCTTGGCTGCCCTGGGGCTCCATGAAGATGAGGTCCCCTGCGCCGGGATCATCACCGGGATCGGGCGCGTCCACGGCCGGGAAGTGATGGTGATCGCCAATGACGCCACCGCCAAGGGCGGAACCTACTATCCGCTGACGGCCAAGAAGCATCTGCGGGCGCAGGAGATCGCGGCGGAAAACCATCTGCCCTGCGTTTACCTCGTGGATTCAGGGGGCGCGTATCTGCCGCTGCAAGACCAGGTGTTCCCCGACCGCGACCACTTCGGCCGCATCTTCTATCACCAGGCCCGGCTTTCGGCCTGCGGCATCCCGCAGATCGCCGTGGTGATGGGCGCCTGTGTCGCGGGCGGGGCCTACGTCCCGGCGATGTCCGACGAGACCATCATCGTGAAGAACCAGGGCACGATCTTTCTGGGCGGGCCGCCCCTGGTCAAAGCCGCGACCGCGGAGATCGTCGATGCGGAGACGCTCGGCGGAGGCGAAGTGCATTGCCGGCTATCCGGCGTCGCCGATCACCTCGCCGACAACGACGCGCACGCGCTGCGCATCGCGCGCGATGTGCTCGCCCATTCGAGGCCGCCCCAGGCACCCGCATTGATACCGGGTCCGGTGTCCGCGCCCGCACATGCAGCCGAATCGATCTACGGCCTGATCCCGCGCGATCCGCGCTATCCGTATGACGTGCGGGAAGTCATCGCGCGCCTCGTGGACGGCTCGGAGTTTCACGAATTCAAGGCGCTCTACGGCAAATCCTTGGTCTGCGGTTTTGCGCATATCGAGGGTTATCGCATCGGCATCCTGGCCAACAACGGCATCTTGTTTTCGGAATCGGCGCTCAAGGGCGCGCACTTCATCGAGCTTTGTTGCCAGCGCCGGATCCCCCTGGTGTTCTTGCAGAACATCACGGGCTTCATGGTCGGCAAAAAATACGAACACGAAGGGATCGCCAAGGACGGCGCCAAGATGGTCGCGGCAGTCGCGTGCGCGGAGGTGCCCAAATTGACGGTGATCATTGGCGGTTCGTTCGGGGCGGGCAACTACGCCATGTGCGGCCGCGCTTACGGGCCGCGGTTTCTCTGGATGTGGCCAAACGCGCGCATCTCGGTGATGGGCGGTGATATCGCCGCCTCGGTCCTGGCAGCGGTCAAGCGCGATGGCGCAGAGGCGCGCGGGGAGCGCTGGAGCGCGGAGGGGGAACACGCCTATAAGGAGCAGATCCGGGACCAATACGAGACGCAAGGTCATCCCTACTACGCCACGGCACGGCTCTGGGACGATGGGATCATCGATCCCGCCAAGACACGCGAGGCCTTGGGACTGGGGCTGGCCGCCGTGAGGCACGCGCCGATACGCGCAACGCGCTTCGGTATCTTTCGGATGTGAACCGATGGCCGGGACCGAAGCGCTATCCGTCACCACCGACCGGCGCGGGGCGCGTACCTTAACGCTGCGGCGCCCGGAACGGCACAACGCCCTCGATGCCGGCCTCATCGGCGCGCTGCTGTTCCAACTGGAAACGCTGGAGCGCGATCCCGGGGTTCGCGTCCTAATCCTGACCGGGAGCGGCGAGTCCTTTTGCGGCGGCGGCGATCTGGATTGGTTTACAGCTCTCGCCGGACCGGAATCTCATGCTGAGGAGATCAAACAATTCGCTCTGATGCTGCAGACCCTCCATGGCTTGAGCAAGCCCAGCATCGCGCGCGTTCAAGGGTCGGCCTACGGCGGCGGCATGGGTCTCATCGCGTGCTGCGATCTCGCCATTGCCAGCGACAGCGCCCGCTTTGCCCTGACCGAGCTCAGACTGGGCCTGCTGCCGGCCATGATCGCGCCCTATCTGCTTCAGGCCATCGGCGCGCGCGAGACCCGCCGCTTGGCGATCAGCGCCGAAGTCATCGGCGCAGGAGAAGCGCTGCGCATCGGCTTGGTGCATCAGGTCGTCGAGGCTGGCGCATTGGATCGCGCGCTGGATATCCATATCGAGCACGTGCTCAAGTCAGCGCCGGGGGCAATCGCGGAGTTCAAGCATTTGGTCGCGAACCATTCACCGCTGCCGCACGGGGATTTCGACACGGCCGAGGCGCTCCTGGCGCGGCTACGCGGTTCGCCGGAGGCGCGCGAAGGGATCGCGGCTTTTGCGGAAAAGCGCAAGCCGTACTGGCAAGACACCCCGGCCTGAGCGATCGCATGACCCCCCGTTTTCCAAAACGAGTTAAGCTGGTGGAAGTCGGCCCCCGCGATGGCTTGCAGAACGAACCCACCCTACTCGCCACCGGCACCAAGGTCGAGTTCATCAATCTGCTGTCGGCGACCGGGCTACCGGTCATCGAGGCGGCGAGCTTCGTTAATCCCAAAGCCGTGCCGCAGGCCGCCGACGCTGAGGACGTGTTTTCCCGCATCGAGCGCAGCCATTCCGTACAGTACCCGGTGCTCTTGGCCAACCGCAAAGGACTGGAACGGGCGCTCCGCGTCAACGCGCGGGCGATTGCCGTCTTCACCGCCGCTACGGAGGCCTTTAGCCAAAAGAACAGCCGCTGTAGCATTGCGGAGTCCATGGAACGCCTGGCCCCGGTTATCGCCGAGGCGCGCCAGCGGGGGCTCGCGGTTCGTGCTTATGTCTCCTGCGCATTCGGCTGTCCCTACGAGGGTGCAGTCGCGGCGGACACCGTGGCCAAGCTGGCCGGTGATTTTTATCGGCTCGGCTGTGCGGAAATCGCGCTCGGCGACACCGTTGGCCTGGCGACGCCCTTGCAAGCGCGGGAGGTGTTCGCCGCCTGCGCCGGACCAGTCCCGGCCACCCGGCTCGCGCTACATTTCCACGACACCCGCGGCCAAGCGCTCGCCAACATCCTGGCCTGTCTCGAGCTCGGCGCCGAAGTGGTCGATGCCTCGGTGGCCGGGCTCGGCGGTTGTCCCTACGCGCCGGGCGCGAGCGGCAATGTCGCTACCGAAGATGTGGTCTACATGCTCCACGGCATGAGGATCGAGACCGGGATCGATCTCGACAAGTTGATTGAGGCAGGCCGTTATATCTGCGCACGGCTTGGGCGCGACAACCAAAGCCGCGTGAGCCGGGCAACTGGGCAGCGAGAGCTTAAGCCCTGAAGTGCTATGCTGCGCGTGAAGGTGTTTCCAAGCGCCAGCGCGGTGTACACAACCGGTCGAGGCGGCGCGCCTGCCTATTAAACGGCCGGTTGGGAAAGCGATCACACAACATTAAGGAGTGAGACGATGAAAATCCGCATCTATCTTGGTCTTCTAACGTGCTTTGCGGGACCGCTTCTGCGAGCGGAGGTGCTGACTGTCGACCTACACAACATCGACGACCGCGGCGTGCGGACGGTCATCGGCAACTTGACGTTTTCGGAGCGGCCAGAGGGCCTCCTAATCCAACACGAGGTCGGCGGGTTGCCCCCCGGGGCTCATGGTTTTCATGTGCATGAAAATCCGAGCTGTGATCCGGGTGAGAAAGACGGCGCCGTCCAGGCCGGAGAGGCGGCCGGTCACCATTTCGACCCGGCCAAGAGCGGCCGTCACGAGGGCCCGGAAGGCACCGGTCACTTAGGCGACTTACCGGTCCTAAACGTGGACGAAGCGGGACGGGCAATCGGCGCGGTCACCGCCCCGCGGCTGAAGGTGAGCGATCTCAAGGGGCGGGCGGTGATCGTTCACGCGGGATCGGACAACTATTCCGATCAACCGGAAAAGGGTGGCGGCGGAGGTGCGCGCATCGCCTGCGGCGTTATCCAGTAAAGCTGCTGGCTCCATCGTCTTCGGTACCTAATGTATCCGAGGGTCGCCTGCAAGATTTACAACGACGATCGGTAATTGTTACCGTAGAGCCGGCTAAAAAACTTCGGCTGCTGCATCGGTAAATGGCCTATCTCTTTGATAGAGCAGGTTAGTCCCCCATCGTGTCGGTTCTGGCACCCGGCTTGACCTAATCAACGGACAGGGCGACGCCCGCGGATTTGGCCGGACGGGAACATGACTCTCGACCGCGCAATGTGATAAAAAGCAAAGGCATTGAGTAATGAACGATCACCTGAGGTGTTGGTGGCGGTAGTGACTCCGGATCGCTACGACACAGCGCGCAAAACCCAGGCAAGGATGCGCCCTGCGGTTCTGCGCTCGGGTGTCCCAGTCTCAGGCGGGCACAACTCATCTGATGCATGATTAGGCAAAAACTACCCTTCTTTTCGATTATCGTCCCGACGTATGCCCGTGCAAGGCAGCTGGCCGACTGTCTTCGATCCATCGCCAGGCTTGACTACCCCCGCGACGGCTTTGAGCTGGTCGTGGTAGATGACGGCAGCAAGACGCCGCCGGAGGACACGATTGCGCCTTTCGTCGATCGAATTAACGTGACCTTGCATTCGCAGCCACACGCCGGCCCGGCGACGGCGCGAAATACCGGGGCTGCACGGGCGAAGGGTGATTTTCTCGCTTTCATTGACGACGATTGCGCGCCTGCACGGAATTGGCTGCGGGCGCTCGCGGCTCGATTTGCTGTCGCGGCGGATTGCGCTATCGGAGGACAAACGCTGAACGCGCTCGTGAACAACTGTTACTCGACGGCCAGTCAGCTCCTCGTCGATTATCTTTATGCGTATTACAATGCTAATCCCGATAGAGCGCGTTTCTTCACGTCGAATAACCTGGTTCTGCCGGCAGACCGGTTCCATCGGATAGGCGGCTTTGACAACACATTTCCCCTCGCTGCGGCCGAAGACCGCGAATTGTGTGATCGCTGGCTGCGTCATGGTTACAACATGACGTATGCCCCGGAGGTCTTGGTCTATCACAGTCACACGTCCTCATTGCGAGAGTTCTGGCTGCAGCATTTCAATTATGGCCGAGGCGCTTTTTCCTTTCACCAGGTGCGCTCCCAGCGTGACGGGGAGCGCATTACGCTGGAGCCTTTATCGTTTTATTCGAATTTGCTGCGCTATCCCTTTACGCGGCGGCATCGAAACCCTTTAATGCTTGCGACACTACTGGTGATGTCACAGGGAGCCAACACCGCAGGTTTTTTTTGGGAGAAGATGATCAAGGCATAAAGGTTTGATTGAAATCTGCGCGCTGGCGTCGATTTAATTTCGTGCCGTTATTTCGCATCAGCCAATCGGCGCTCCGCGGGTGGCGTCACGCGCGCAGTCTTGACCGCGTGATCGGTGGTTTGCAGGATCTCGATCGTGTAGCCCCCGATTCGCAAGGCCGTCCCCGCTTCAGGGATGCTTTCCAAGGCTTCTAGAATCAGACCGTTGAGGGTTTTCGGTCCGGTAGTCGGCAGGCGCCAGCGCAGCTTGCGGTTGAGATCGCGGATATTGGCCCCACCCTCGATGAGATAGCCGCCCGCCACATCGGCCAATACCCCGCGTCCTGACTGTTGCGGATCGGTGGTAAATTTCCCGACGATCTCTTCCAGAATATCCTCGAGCGTCACCAGACCCTGGACATCACCATACTCATCGACGATGATCCCGAGCCGTTGCCGCTGGCGTTGAAAATTCGCAAGCTGCGTATGGAGCGGTGTGCCGAACGGGACGTAGTACGCCGGTAGCAGGAGCTTCTCCAGGATCTCCTTATCGGCGCTCTGGCCCGGGCCGATGATGCGCGGGATCTGGCGCGCATGCACCAACCCCAGCACGTTGTCGATCGTTCCACGGTAGACCGGTGTGCGAGTGTGCCGGCAGTTCCGGAGATGCTCGGTCACGATCGTGGCGTCCTCTTCCAAGTCAATCGCCACGATCTCGTTGCGCGGCACCATGACATCTTGCACCGAGACCTTCTCCAAATCGAGGATCCCGACCAACATCTGTTGATGGCGTTTGGGGATCAAGGCGCCCGCTTCCTTAACGACAGTGCGCAGTTCCTCCCGGCTGAGGGGCATGGCCGTGCCCTCGTCGAGCCGGACTCTCATGAGCCGCAACAGCCCGTTGGCGAACAGGTTCACGATCCAGACGACCGGGTAGAACAGCCGCAGAAGCGGTGCCAGGATCGTACTGGCCGGGAAGGCCACCTTTTCCGGGTACAAGACCGCGAGGGTCTTCGGAGCGACCTCGGAGAAGATGAGCATGACCAGGGTCAGGAGGGCCGCGGCGAGCGCGATCCCCGCTCGCCCCATGAGGCTGAGCG
>JBOIDM010000013.1:0-1631 GCA_050740575.1 Gammaproteobacteria bacterium | reverse complement strand
GGGATCACCAGGGTGTGCCCGCGCGACAATGGAGAGATGTCCAAGAAGGCGAGCACCTGCGCGTCCTCATACACGCGGTGGCACGGGATCTCACCGGCAACGATCTTGTGGAACACCGTGGACATGGTAGAAACCTCGCTAAATTTGACATCAAGGCCCGCCACGCATCGCGAGACAGCCTCGGCGAACTAGCGGACCGACCTAGAGCGATCCTAAATGCTTTCTAGGCGCTAAGGCTAGCGACGGCGGCGCGATAAAGCCACGCCAGTATCAGGACCAGGCACAAGATCGCTACGGTCATTTGGCCGGCCGGGTAATCGGCCTGATGGGCGATGACGAAGCTGCAGACCGCAGCGGCCGCTCGATGTAGGGCGGGTGAGGGCGCAAGCCCGGCAACCCGCCAAACCGACCCGCCGTAGCGGGTCTCATTGCGTTGCATCGAGACCACCTTACGAAATGCTAAGCAAGGATTTGATCAGCGCGCGGATGCGAATCAGTTCTTGCTCAGTCGCCCGACCCTTGCGCTCGACGTGACGCGCCTCCCAGTCCAAACTTTTCACCTGATCCGCTAGTGCGACGCCCGTAGCACCGCTTGCGCGCAAAGGGACCTCAAACGGGTAACCCTTTACCTGATTGGTCACCGGCACGCAGAGCATCAATCCTGCCTTAGCGTTATACCCTTTGGGCGAGAGAACCACGGCAGGCCGACGGCCGGACTGTTCATGGCCGGCCTGGGGCGCGAAGTGTACCCAGACGATATCGCCAAGCCCCGGCACATAGCGCTTTGCGGTCAAATCAGCTCCCGTCCGACGGGCGGTCCGAAATCTGATTCTCCGTGACGGTTTTTCGGGGTGATACCGGCAATCAGATCATTCAGATCGTAACCGGCCAGCACCGGTTCGATCACGATGCGACCACCTTCCGCGCGTACCTCCACCGGCTGTTCCAGCCTGATCTTGGCCGCTTCCAGCACCGGCGCGGGAATGCGGATACCGGCGCTGTTTCCCCATTTTTTTACAAGGATGGGCATCCTGCTTTCCTCCGGTCTCTAAGCCTCCGGGAAGTCTAGGGTAACCCGCCTATTGTGTCAACAATGTTTATACATTGCCTAGCCTGCACCGACTGTTCTTCCAGTCGATGTAGGGCGGGTGAGGATACAGACGCGAGTAGATTACAGAACTTTTCCTGGACCATGTCAGCCGAGGTGGCAAGCCCAGCAGAAAGCGTATAAACAACCTCCACTCGAATTCCTCTGGGATTGATATTCTGAACGACAACATTCAACGGAACAGTTTTCGTTGTCGAAGTGGATCCCAGTTTGCGCCGGGCAGAATAGCTATAACACCACGCTTGCAGCGATTATGACGTAATCCTTGCGTTGCGTGCTAAGGCAGCGGGGCCTCGGGAATGGAGTCCCGCTCTATCCGAGCATTGGTCTCGCCAAAGGAATACAGCCACCAAAGGCCGATCCCGGCACCGATCCAAACGATCTCGCGAACGCGCCGGATGACCGAGAGTGCGAAGCCAAGGGTCGGAGCTCCGGTGATCGCCGAGCAGGCAAGGATAATCGCGCCTTCTTGGGCGCCGATGCTCGCGGGGATAAACGAGGTCCCCGCGCGCACGAGTTGCGC
>JBOIDM010000012.1:0-2653 GCA_050740575.1 Gammaproteobacteria bacterium | reverse complement strand
CAACTCGGGAAGCACCAAGCCGACGGCCGCGGCCGCGCCGGTCTTGGTCGGGATCATGGACTGCGTCGCGGACCGCGCCCGGCGCAGATCGCTATGGTAGACGTCGATCAATACCTGATCATTGGTGTAGGAATGGATCGTGGTCATGACGCCGCGCAGAATGCCGATGCGCTCGTGCAGCGGCTTCACCAAGGGCGCGAGGCAGTTGGTCGTGCACGACGCATTGGAGATCACCGTGTCGCTCGCTTTGAGGGTCCGGTGATTCACGCCATAGACGATCGTGGCGTCGACCTCGGTCCCCGGCGCCGAGATAATGACCTTCTTAGCGCCTGCTTGGAGGTGCGCGCCGGCCTTGGTTTTACTCGTAAAAAGCCCGGTGCATTCGAGGACCACATCGACGCCGAGCCGGGCCCAGGGCAGCTTGGCGGGATCGCGCTCGGCGAGCGTACGAATAGGATCGCCGTCGACCACCATCGACTCACCCGCGATCGTGATCTCTCCCGGAAAGCGCCCGTGGACGCTATCGTAGCGGGTTAAATGCGCGTTGGTGGCGACATCTCCGAGGTCATTGATCGCGAGAATTTGGATCTCGTGAGTCCGCCGCGACTCATAGAGTGCCCGCAGAATATTGCGGCCGATACGGCCGTAACCATTGATTCCAACCTTTATTGCCATCTAATTCTCCCGTTGAATAAGCCCGGCGCCCGGGTCAAGCGAGCAGCCGCCGCACTTCGTCGATGACATGTTCGACGTTGAATCCGAAGTGCCTCAGCACCTGCTCTCCGGGTGCCGATTCGCCAAACGAATCGAGACCGATAACCCGGCCGTCCAGTCCTACATATTTAAACCAGAAATCCGTGGCCCCGGCCTCGATGGCGATTCGGGTGCGGACTTCGGCCGGCAGCACGGCCTCGCGGTAGCTGCGGTCCTGGGCGTCGAATACCTGTGTGCTCGGCATGGACACGACGCGCACCCGCACCCCAATGCGGCTGAGTACCGAGGCCGCGCCAGTGGCTAGCTCAACCTCCGATCCGGTGGCCAATAAAATCACCTGCGGCCGGTCTTGACAATCGCTTAGGACATAAGCGCCGTGCCCGATCGCGTCGATTTGCTCGGGGCTACGCGGCTGCGGCGTCACCGCCTGGCGAGTGAGGAGCAAGGCCGTGGGCCCGTGACGATGCTCCAGCGCCAGCTTCCATGCGACCGCAGTTTCCACCGCATCGCAGGGCCGCCACACGCGGAGGTTGGGGATCAACCGCAGGCTCGAGGCGTGCTCGATCGCTTGATGCGTCGGCCCGTCTTCGCCGAGCCCGATGGAATCATGGGTGTAGACGAAGATGCTCCGGGCCTTCATCAGCGCCGCCATGCGGACGGCGTTGCGCGCATAGTCGGAAAACACGAGGAAGGTTCCGCCGTAGGGGATGAAACCCCCGTGCAGGGCGATCCCATTCATGATCGCCGACATGGCGAATTCGCGCACGCCGTAGTGGACGTAATTTCCGTCGTAGGACTGCCGGGTGATGACCTTGGATCCCTGGCCGTTCGATCCCTTCCAAAGCGTGAGGTTGGATTCGGTCAGATCGGCGGACCCGCCGAGTAGCTCGGGGAGCAACGGGCCGTAAGCGCAAAGCGCATTTTGCGATGCCTTGCGCGTCGCGACGCGTTCGGACTTGGCGCCCTGCGCCGTGATGAAGCTTCGCGCCCGCGGTTCCCAATCGTCCGGCAAGCGGCTCGCGAGACGCCTTTCGAATTCCTCCGCCAACTCCGGATAGGTGTCACGATAACGGGCGAAAAGTGCGTTCCACTCGGCTTCGAGGGCGGCGCCGCGCGCGCGGCCATCCCACGCGGCGTAAATCTCCTCCGGGATCACGAATTCCGCGTGTGGCCAGTCGAGATTAATTCGAGCGGCGGCCACCGCTTCCGCACCCAAGGGCACGCCGTGGCAGAGGGCGGTTCCCGCTTGCGGCGCGCCGTAGCCGATGGTAGTCGCGAGGATCACGAGGCTCGGTTTATCCGCAACAGCGTGGGCCTTTTCCAAGGCCTCCGCGACGGCGCCGGCGTCATGGCCGTCGACGGCGCCGAGCACCTGCCAGCCGTAGGACTCGAAGCGCTTGCGGGTATCGTCGGCGAACCATCCGCGCACGTCGCCGTCGATGGAGATCCGATTGTCATCGTAGAGGACGATGAGCTTGCCGAGGCCCAAGGCGCCGGCGAGCGAGCAGGCTTCGTGGGAGATCCCCTCCATCAAACAACCATCGCCGGCCGCCACGTAGGTGTAATGATCGACGATCTCGAATGCCTCGCGGTTGAATTGCGCACTTAGAACGCCCTCGGCGAGCGCCATGCCGACCCCGTTGGCGAGACCCTGACCCAGCGGCCCCGTCGTGGTCTCGATGCCGGGCGTGAGGCCAAACTCGGGATGACCGGGGGTGCGGGAGTGCAGTTGCCGAAAGTGCTTTAGGTCCTCGATCGTGAGGTCGTAACCGCTCAGGTGCAGCAGGGCGTACAAGAGCATCGAGCCATGCCCGTTCGACAGCACAAAGCGGTCGCGATTGCTCCAGCGCGGGTTGGCCGGGTTGTGCCGCAGGTAGCCGTTCCATAGCACTTCGGCGATGTCGGCCATGCCCATCGGCGCGCCCGGATGCCCGGACTT
>JBOIDM010000011.1:0-2125 GCA_050740575.1 Gammaproteobacteria bacterium | reverse complement strand
TAGCGCCCCTTCCATTGGGACCGTTCTCCCGACCAATAGCGAATGGCCGAGGACCATGTCATCGCGACATATAATAGCCCAATGATCGGTAAAGTCAGCGCCCAAGCCCTCGATTGCTGGTAATATTTTAACGTGGGCTGGTAACTTGCCATGGCCAGAACAATGGGGACGATAGAAAAAACCCTATCCCATCCGCTGGCGGCCAAAATACCCGCCGCGGGTACACAGAACGCTAACAGCATCATCCCAGTGCATAGCAGTAATAGATTGAGTGAATAGCGCAGTTGGGTATAGGCCGTCCTAGCCACCATATTCCAAATGCTCGCTAAGCTCGTATACGCCCGCAGGCTCGACGCGGAGCGCGTTAAGCCGAGCCAGGTTTTAAAACCTTTGACCTTCACGGCCCTAGCGAGGGCGCAATCGTCGATAAGCTCCGCTTTAATCGCAGCAAACCCTCCGATGGCCTCGAGCACGCGCGTTTCCACCAAAATACATCCGCCCGCGGCAGCGGCCACGTATCGGTTGGAGGGTAGGTTCGAAAGCCGAAACGGGTAGAGTAGCTTGAAGAAAAACACGAACGCGGGCATCAGCAGCTTCTCCCACCACCCCTGCATCCGCAGCTCCACCATCAAGGACATGAGATGATTGCCTTCATGCTTCATTTTGGCGCGCAACGCTGCCAGGATCCCTGTTTGCAGAGCGATATCGGCGTCCAAAAGTAAAGTCAATGCCGAACGCACTACAACCCGCCCTTGCTCAAGCGCCCATAGCTTCCCCGACCATCCGGGAGGCAGCGGCTCGCCACGTAGGATTTCAAGGCCATCGATGTCGGCCGCTAGCGCCTTGGCGACCGTGTCGTCATCGGATTGATCGTCAATCAGAACAACCCGAAAACCCCGTCCCTGCCGCGCCAACGCGTTTAGCGTTGGTTGAATCACCGCGGCCTCATTGCGGGCCGGGATAAGAACGGTTACATCGCCGAGGTCGACGTCAGCGCCAGCGGCGCCATCCAGCGATTCATCCGTGCGCCAGGGGCGCCACGGCGCCAACAGAATCCCGATCCAGATAAGGTAGCTTGGGATAAGGAAGAAAAACCATCGCATCGAGCGATTGCCGCGCCGGACATAAACCCCTTAGGCAACTCGTTTATGCCTTTGCGCGTTGGTAATTTCCACGCTCGCGACAAGGCGAGGTTTTTGTGGCACTTGCTGTTTATAGAGGATCGGCGGCTCCGGGGCCATGGGTCCCGTGGTCGATGGTCCGCGCAGCATGAGCCGGAGCGCTTTAAGCGGGTGGGCGAAGGCATCGTTGACCGCCGTGGCTTCGTAACCGCAATGCACCATGCAATCGTTACATTTAGGATTCCGCCCCGTCCCGTAGCGTTCCCATTCGGTTTCGTCCATCAACGCCTGGTAGGTAGGCGCGTAGCCTTCCCCCACGAGGAGGTAACAGGGCTTTTGCCATCCGAACACATTGCGCGTCGGATTGCCCCACGGCGTGCATTCATAGCTCTGGTTACCTGCGAGGAAGTCAAGGTACATCGGCGAATGATTGAAGCGCCAGTTTCTATTCTTACCGCGTTTGAATATGTCGCGAAACAATTGTTTGACCTCTTTACGCTTGAGGAAAACATCCTGCCGCGGCGCCCGCTCGTAGCTGTAGCCGGGAGAAATCGTCACGCCTTCCACGCCGAGATCAGTCGCAATGTCCAGGAACTCCGCAACTTCCGGTGCCGTTTCTCCCTGGAACAGCGTGCAATTGACCGTCACACGGAAGCCTTCCGCGCGCGCCTTGCGGATGATCTCCACACACTTATCGTAGACCCCGTCGCGGCACACCGAGGCATCATGCCGGTCCTTGGTGCCATCGAGGTGAATCGAGAAGGTTAGATAGGGTGAGGGTGCGTAATCCGCCATGCGCCGATCGAGCAGGAGCGCATTGGTACAGAGATATACGAATTTCTTGCGTTGAATGAGGCCTTTCACGATCTCGGGCATTTCTTTGTGAATCAGCGGCTCGCCCCCGGCAATCGATACGATCGGCGCGCCGCATTCATCGACGGCGCCCAGGCATTCCTCGACGCTAAGCCTTTTGTTCAGGATTTCCTCGGGATAATCGATCTTGC
>JBOIDM010000010.1:0-4474 GCA_050740575.1 Gammaproteobacteria bacterium | reverse complement strand
GCATTGGCCAGCGCTTGAAAGGAGTTCATGATGCCCCAGACGGTGCCGAAGAGGCCCACGTACGGGCTCACCGAGCCCACCGTGGCGAGCAGCGGCAAGCTCTGCTCGAGGTCTTCGATCTCACGGTTCAGCGCTACGCGCATTGAGCGTTGCGCGCCCTCCAAGACGGCGCCTGGCTCAATGCCCTCTTGTTGGCGCAAGCGTGCGAATTCCTTGATACCGGCTTCAAAGATCCGTTCGAGCCCTGAGGGCTCCTGGCTGCGCTGCGCGATGCGGTTATAGAGCTCGGTGAGGTCATCGGACGACCAAAAGCGGTCCTCGAATTTATCCGCATCGCGCCGCGCTTTCCTGACCACGGCGCGTTTATTGAAAATTACTGTCCAGGACCAAAGCGAAGCGGCGATTAAAACCACCATCACGAACTTGACCAATAGGCTGGCGCCCAGGATCAAATTGGTAATCGAAAGATCAGTCGCCATTTCTAGGCTCGGATAAATGGCTGTCCCCTCATCGGCAACGCATTAGCGCTCGCCGAACAGATCGGTTTGGCTCGCGAGGTGCTCGGGCGGTGCGGCTCCGAAGTGCAACCACGCGGCGCGCGTCGCCGTTCGTCCCCTTGGGGTACGCATCATGAATCCCTGCTGGATCAAGAACGGTTCCAGCACATCCTCGATCGTCCCCCGCTCTTCCCCGATCGCGGCGGCCAGGCTGTCGACGCCGACGGGTCCGCCGTCGAATTTCTCGATAATCGTCAAGAGCAGCTTGCGGTCCATACTGTCAAAGCCGTGGGTGTCCACGCTGAGCAATTCCCGAGCCCGCTTGGCGATATCCACGTTGACCTCTCCATCGCCGCGGACCTCGGCGAAATCCCGTGCGCGGCGCAGCAGACGGTTGGCGATGCGCGGTGTTCCCCGCGCCCGCCGCGCGATTTCCCCGGCGCCCTCGACATCGACGGCGACATTGAGGATGCGCGCCGAGCGCCGCACGATGTGGGTCAGATCCTCGGCGTCGTAGAATTCCAGGCGCTCGACAATCCCGAAGCGGTCTCGCAACGGGGAGGTGAGGAGCCCGGCGCGGGTAGTAGCACCGACCAGCGTAAAGGGCGGCAGATCCAGTTTGATTGCGCGGGCGGCGGGACCTTCGCCGATCATGATGTCTATCTGAAATTCCTCGAGCGCCGGGTACAGGATCTCCTCCACCACCGGGCTCAAGCGATGGATCTCGTCGATGAAGAGCACGTTTCGCGGCTCGAGGTTGGTCAGGATCGCGGCCAGATCGCCGGGGCGCTCCAGCACCGGTCCGGAGGTCTGGCGCAAGGCGACCCCCAGCTCGTTGGCGATAATATGTGCCAGCGTCGTCTTACCTAGTCCCGGCGGGCCAAACAGCAGCACATGATCGAGCGGTTCCCGCCGCCGGCGCGTGGCGGTAATGAAAATTTCCAGCCGTTCGCGGACCGGTGTCTGGCCGACGTAATCCCTGAGTCGCCGTGGCCGCAATGCTTCGTCCGTGTCCCCGGCCATGGTGTCGGGAAGGATCAATGGATTCGGATCGGTCATCGCGTGGCGCAGGCGGACGGTAGGGAGTCGTAGAACCGGGTAGTGACGAGTGCCTGCGCGGCAGAGATTGAAACGCTCATGCTTGTGAGCGCAGCACCGCGCGAATGATGGCTTCGCTCGTCATTCCCGTGGTATCGATCGTTTGCACGTAGCGTCCGGCTTCGTGGGCTTTATAGCCGAGCGCCACCAGGCCCTCGATCGCGTCCGCCAAGGCGTCATGCGGTCGCGCAAAGGGTGCTTCCGCGGCGGCCGCGCGCGGTGCCCAATCGGCAATGCGGTCGCGCATCTCGATTACCAGCCGCTCGGCCGTTTTCTTGCCGATCCCGGGCAGGTGTGTCAGACGGGCGATGTTTTCCGCGTGGATGCACTTGGTAAACTCCTCGACATCGGATCCGGAAAGTATGGCGAGCGCAGTGCGGGAGCCGATCCCGCTTACCTTGAGCAAGGCGCGGAACAGCCGCCGTTCGGATTCGGATAAAAAGCCGAACAGCAGGTGCGCGTCCTCCCTGATGGCGAGGTGCGTATATAATAGAACCTCGGAGTTGAGTGGAGGCAGGCGGTCAAAGGTGCTCAGCGGCGCCTCCAGCTCGTAGCCGATGCCGTGGGCCTCGAGCAGGAGATGCGGAGGTCGCTTTTCGATCAGCAGTCCGCGGATGCGTCCGATCATAGCAATCGCCGCCGCCGGTTGCGCCGCACGCCGGGCATGCGCAGCAGCCCTTGGCGCGTGTGGCCATGGCAGAGCGCGACCGCGAGCGCGTCCGCGGCATCGGTGTCGGGCGGGGTCTCGATGTTCAGCAGCACCTTGATCATGTGTTGGATTTGAGCCTTGTCGGCGTTGCCCCGGCCGACGATGGCCTGTTTAATTTGTGCCGGGGTAAACTCAAACACCGGTAAACCACGCTTCGCCCCAGCCACCAGCGCCGCCCCGCGGGCTTGGCCGAGCTTCAGTGCGGAGTCCGCGTTGCGGTTCATGAATACAAGCTCCACCGCCATCTCTTGAGGATTATATTCTTCTATCGCCGCCGTCACACCATCGAAGATGCGGCTAAGCCGCGGGGCTAGCGCATCGCCTGCGGTCTTGATGCCGCCGCTGGCGACATAGAACGTGCGCGCGCCGTCCACATCAATGACGCCATAGCCCGTGATCCGTGATCCGGGATCGATACCGAGGATACGGATCACATTAAAATGAGGGGACTAACATCCCGCACCGGCCATGCTGGACCCGTGCGGTGTTAAAGAGGCGCCAACGCAATAAATTGCCCAAAGGCGCGGCTGCCGTCGCCGGTCGGAATGGAGGCAGCGATCTTAAGCGTTCCGGTGTCGATGACCTGCACCTCGTTAGTGAACCAGTTGGCGACGTAGACGCGGTCGCGTCCGGGATGAATGGCGATCCCCTCGGGATATCCACTCACGGGGATGGTGGCGATGACCTTCATGGCGCCGAGGTCAACGACTGACACCGTGTCTTCGTGTTGGTTGGTCACGAACAGGCGGTTGCGGTCTGCGTCCAGCGCAATGGCATAGGGGGATTCTCCGACCTCGACGTGCCCGAGAAGCGCGAGCTTGCCGGTGTCTATGACGCTGACCTTGTTGCTGCGCACATTGGCGACGTAAACTCGATCTCCCTTGGGGTTCACGGTCACCCCAAAAGGCGCGGCGCCGACCTTGATCGTAGCGAGCGTGCTCATGCTTGCCGTGTCGATGACGGCGAGGTTGTGGTCGTCGCGATTGGCTACGTAAAGACGTTTGCCCGAGGCGTCGAGCGCCAATCCCGAGGGTGAGCGGCCGACGGCGATAACCCCGGTGATCTTTAAGCTCTGCGTATCCAGGATGGCGACTTGGTCGAGATCCCAGTCGGCGATGTAGGCGCGGGTGGTGTGCAGCGCGATTCCGAGCGGGCTCTGGCCCACGGGGACCGTGGCGACGACCCGGTTTTTGCTGGCGTCGATGACGGAGACGGTATGGTCTTCAGGGTTGGTGATGTAGACACGCTGTGTGCCCGGGGCAGTCGCGACGCCGACGGGCTTGGCGCCTACCGCCACCGTGGCCACCACACGATCGCTGGCCGTGTCGATCACTGACACGTTATTGCTGCCTTGATTACTGATGTAAGCAAAGGGTGCCGCGTTGGCGAACGCTTCCCACGCTGACAGCGTGATCACGATGGCGAGCCTCACCATCATTGCGCTTCGGCCAGCTTTTTGAGGTTTGCGAGACCGCTTTTGTAGATCCCGGTGACGGCCTTGATGGCGGCTTGGTCGTTGAGTTCGGGCGGGGGATTGTTGTTCGGGTAGCCTCGATAGAAGCCGCCGTTCCAGGACACGATCGAGCCCCCTTTAGCATTGGGTTTAATGGTCATGAAAGAGGAATAGGTGGTGACCGGGAGCACTTTGGGGTCCACCTTTTTTATTTTGTATTTGAAGGTCATCGCTTCCGCGTCGTAGCTTAGCATCTCCTCGTCGATGCGGGGGTTTCCCGCTTGTTTCAGGGTGAGGACACGCTTGGCGCCCGGGCCGTTGCTTCCGTCACTGTCACATTTGGCGACGATCGGGTGCCAGTTGGAAATTGAGCAGAAATCCTTAATGATTTCCCACACCTTAGCCGGTGGGGCGTTGATTTCCGTCTGCTCGGTGAGCTTTAACCGCGATGGTCCGTGGGCAAGACAGAGGGTGGTTGGCAGCAGCAACAGGCCCCAAAGACAAAAGCGTGATAGCGTAGACATCGATCCGTACTCCGTATAATTTCGCGAGGTCTGAATTAAGGCGGCCCATGGTATTCGCTTCCATTGCATTTGACCATCTGCGGCAACGCTGCGGGATTGCAGGTGTCGACGAGGCCGGCCGGGGACCGCTCGCCGGCCCCGTCCTCTGTGCGGCGGTGATCTTGGATGAGGCGCGCCCGATCGCGGGTCTCGC
>JBOIDM010000009.1:0-2118 GCA_050740575.1 Gammaproteobacteria bacterium | reverse complement strand
CCAATGTATAGCCATTTGTGAAACACTACACTAGGGCAGATCCAGGAGATACTTTCGGACCTTGGCCCGCAGCCACGCCGGCGTACCTTCTAAGCTACCGTCCGGCGGCTGTCACATGTGTGGGATCCGCACTCGGTGTTTTTGCGCTATGGTATATCCGAATGAAGCGGCAGTGTTCTTATTCGCTTCCAATGCGTTTGACCCTACGATGCAGGGGGAGGTGACAGTGATTGCAGGTGTCGACGAGGCCGGCCGGGGACCGCTCGCCGGCCCCGTCCTCTGTGCGGCGGTGATCTTGGATGAGGCGCGCCCGATCGCGGGTCTCGCGGATTCTAAAACCTTGAGCGCGAAACGGCGCGCGGTTCTGGCCGAGAGGATCGAGGTGCGAGCCGTGGCTTGGGCGCTCGGGCGCGCCGAGGTAGCCGAAATCGACGCCCTCAACATTCTAGAAGCGAGCTTGCTGGCGATGCGGCGAGCCGTGCTCGCGTTGCGGGTGTCCCCGGCGCAAGTCTGGGTGGATGGGCGCCAGCGTCCCGATGTGCCGTACCCCGCCGTCGCCGTGGTAGAGGGCGACCGGCTCGTGCCTCAGATCAGCGCAGCCTCGATTCTGGCGAAAGTGGCGCGCGACCGCGAGATGGAAGCGCTGGACCGCGTTTATCCCGGATACGGGTTGGCCGTGCACAAGGGTTATCCGACGCCGCGCCATCTTCAAGCCTTGAGCAGATTGGGCGTAGCGGCGGTTCACCGGCGGTCGTTCGCGCCGGTGCGCGCGCGCTTGCAACCTGGCAGCGCCCTGGCAGACTAGAGACACGCGCGTTCGGGGAGATCCAAAAACGTGTTTGTGCATCTGCACCTCCACAGCGAGTATTCCATTGTCGATGGCCTGATCCGCATCCATGATCTGGTCGATCGGGTGGCCGCGCTCGGGATGCCGGCGGTCGCGGTGACCGATCAGAGCGCATTGTTTTCGATGGTGAAATTCTACCGCGCGGCGCAGGCACGCGGGATTAAACCCATCATCGGCGCGGACCTTTGGCTCGCAGGCGACGCCACACAGCGCACCCGCATCGTCGCGCTCTGTCAGGACACCGCCGGCTACCGCAATCTGACCGAAGTCATTACCCGCAGTTACACGGAGGGTCAAGTTCAGGGAGTGCCACACGTCCAGCAAGAGTGGTTGTTCGCACATTCGGAGGGTCTCCTTCTCCTCTCGGGCGCGGGCGGGGGAGAGATCGGTCAGGTCTTGGCCGGCGGCTCGAAGGCGGAGGCAAAACGCCGGCTCAAGTGCTGGCTAGACCACTTCCCGGATCGTTACTACCTGGAACTGCAACGCACCGGGCGCTCGGGCGAGGCGGAGTACATCGAACGCGCGCTGGATCTCGCGTCGGCCTGTCAAGCGCCCGTGGTCGCGACCAATGACGTGTGCTTTCTGCACCCGGAGGATTATGAGGCCCACGAGGCCCGGTTTTGCATCAACGCCGGCCGCGCCTTGGCCGATCCGCGCCGGCCGAAACCCTACAGCCCACAGCAATATCTGCGCGGCGCCGAGGAGATGGAGGCGCTGTGGGCGGACCTGCCCGAGGCCATCGAAAATAGCGGCATGATCGCAATGCGGTGCAATCTCGAGCTGACACTCGATCGCTATCATCTACCCGATTTTCCGGCCCCCCCCGGCACCGTAGCCGAGGACTACTTGCGTACTCGGGCCGAAACCGGTCTGCGCCGGCGGCTGGTGGCGATCTCGGGCGCAGATGCGTCCAACGGCGGTCCCAAGCAAGAGGCGTACGCGCAGCGGCTCGGCTCGGAGATCGCGGTGATCACCAAGATGGGTTTCGCCGGTTATTTCCTCATCGTGGCGGATTTCATTCGTTGGGCCAAGGAGTGCGGCATACCGGTCGGACCCGGACGCGGATCGGGCGCCGGATCACTGACGGCCTATGCCTTGGGGATCACCGATCTCGATCCGATTCAATATGGCCTCCTGTTCGAGCGCTTTCTCAATCCCGAGCGCGTCTCAATGCCTGATTTCGACGTCGATTTCTGCATGGACCGGCGCGACGAGGTCATTGACTACGTCGCGGAGCGTTACGGCCGGGATCGGGTCTCCCAGATCATCAC
>JBOIDM010000008.1:0-4938 GCA_050740575.1 Gammaproteobacteria bacterium | reverse complement strand
GAACGTTTACTGGATCTATGCATAGCGACCGCACTTAGTCCACGAATACTTTTTATTCGATGATGACAAAACTATTGCATAGTACAAAGTTGTGATGTATATAGCGTCGTAATCTTGTGTTCTCTCTCAAGTTTATTCGTCAACTATCACATGGGGATGAACTTATGGCAGTTACAAAGAAGGCACCTGTTAAAAAACCAGTGATGAAGAAAAAGGCCGCTCCGTCAAAGGCAGTAGCGGCTAAGAAGCCCATGGCCAGCAAAAAAGCGCCGGCAAAGAAAGCGCCGGCAAAGAAGAAGTAGCGCGGCGCCCGCGCGCATCGGCGTGACTCTACGCGCCGGCATTCTGCTTTAGCCGGCGCGGGCTTTAATGTGCCGAGCGCGCCGCGCCGGTTGCGGGGCGTAAGCGCCGCATACGAAGGGCGTATTTTGGGAGAGGTACGCCACTGCAGGCTCGATAAGCATACGTGTGTAACAGCTACGAATGCGCGGGTGTCGATTACGTAGCTAGAGCGATAGCGCGACTGTCATCACGTTTAGAGGCGTCGTGAACAACCACGCCTCTTTATTTTCCGATTCTCGAAGCGAATGCTTCGGGAGCGAGGTTCTCATTATTCCGGTACTCAATTCGCGGGCGGCGATCCTCCCGGCCCCCCGTTCTAGGCGACACGACGTTTTCTAAAAGCTCACTAGGCGCGTGATCCGCGGACTGCAAGGCTACCGGTAGTTCCTTTCGTGCCGCGTCGCAAGCACAAGAAAAAAGGACCGCGATCTCTGTATCGGCGGCTGCGTGCTTGGTGGATACGGCTCGGTTTGGTCTGTCTGGTGATCGCGAGCGTTTGGGTGTCGTGGGTTGATCACCGGCTCCGCGTGCAGTTCGATGGCCACCGCTGGTCGCTACCGGCGCGCGTCTATGCGCGCCCATTCGAACTGTACCCGGGGCGGCCGCTGCATAGGGCTGAAATCGTTAGCGAGCTCGGGGTCTTGGGCTACCAGGAGGCGCCGCTCATCGGGAGACCGGGCCAATATCAACAAACGTCAAATGCCGTGCGGCTCTTCTCGCACGGCTACCGATTCTGGGATGGCGAGGAATCTTCGCGTGTGGTAGAGATCCGGCTGCACCGGGGACGCGTGCAGGCGATTATCGACCGGCGCAGCGGGGAGCAGGTGGCGCTCATGCGCTTGGAGCCTTTGGAAATCGCGAGGATTTACCCCCACCATAACGAAGATCGTATTCTGGTCAAGATTGATGACGCGCCTTCCATGCTGGTCCAGGGCTTGATCGCGGCCGAGGACAAAGCCTACCTGCATCACTTCGGAATCGACCCGCTCGCCATTGGGCGCGCTTTCATCGAGAATTGGCGTGCGGGTGAAGTGCGGCAGGGGGGTAGCACCTTAACGCAGCAACTGGTTAAAAACCTGTTTCTGAGCTCGGATCGTACACTCTGGCGCAAGCTCAAGGAGGCGGTGATGGCCGTTCTCTTGGAATGGCATTACAGCAAGGCTGAGATACTCGAGGCCTATATCAATGAGATCTTCCTCGGTCAGGACGGTTTTAGGGCGATCCACGGCTTCGGCCTCGGCGCGCGTTTCTATTTCGGCCGTCCGTTGCGTGAGCTCGAAGTGCATGAGCTGGCGTTGCTCGTCGGTTTGGTTCGCGGCGCTTCCTATTACGATCCGCGGCGCCACCCGAAACGCGCGCTTGAGCGAAGGAATCAAGTCCTGGCCCTCATGATCGATCGCGGCGCGCTCACCCCTGAGGCGGGTAGGGCATTGATGAAGCGGCCCCTTACCTTGAGTAAGCGGAATCGATCGGCCACCTCCGATCATCCCGCGTTTGTCGATCTGGTTCGCCGCCAGCTCGGCACCATTTATGATGACGAGGATCTGCGCAACGAGGGCTTGCAGATCTTCACCACCCTCGATCCTCAAATCCAACGGCGAGCCGAGCAATCCTTGCGCGCAAGTCTCGGCGAGCTTGAGAGGCAAAAGCGAATGCAGGCCGGGCGCCTGCAGGGAGCCGTGGTCGCCGCGGCCATCGACACCGGCGAGGTGCTCGCGCTGGCCGGGGGCCGCGATCCGCGCTATGCGGGATTTAACCGCGCGCTCGACGCCAAGCGCCCGGTCGGTTCCTTGGTGAAACCCGCCGTGTACCTCGCGGCGCTCTCGCAACCCTCGCGCTATAACCTGATCACGCCTTTGGTCGACAGCCCCATTGTGCTGCGCGAGCGTAACCTCGCGCCGTGGACCCCGCAAAACTACGACAAGCGCTATCGTGGCCGCATGCCTTTGATGCAGGCTTTGGCGGAATCCAACAACGTTGCCACGGTGCGTCTCGGGATCGAGCTCGGCATCGACAAAGTCCGCCGGACCTTGGCTCAACTAGGCGTGAGTGGGGAGGTGCCACCCTATCCCTCGACCTTTCTCGGCGCGATCGAAATGTCGCCTCTCGAAGTAGCGCAGATGTATCAGACGCTCTCGAGCGGCGGGTTCTACAGCGCCTTGCGCGCCATTCGCGAGGTTCTTACCAAGGACGGCCAGCCTCTGCAGCGCTACGGATTGACGGTGAAGCAAGTGCTCCCGGCGGCGCCCGCTTATTTGATCAACTACGCCCTCGCACAAGTCGTGCGTTCAGGCACCGCCTCCTCGCTCGCCGCCAGGCTGCCGCAGGCCATGCCGCTCGCGGGTAAGACCGGTACCACCGACGGCTTAAGAGATAGCTGGTTCGTGGGCTTCGGCTCGGATGTGCTGGCCGCGGTTCGGTTGGGAGCCGATGATAATCAGCCGATCGGATTGACGGGCGCCTCAGGCGCCATGCGGGTATGGTACGAGCTGATGAAGGAACGCCCTCCGGCCCCCCTCGATCTAGCGCCCCCGCTTGGCGTGGAGTGGCAGTGGGTGGACAGCCGGGCGATGGCGCGTACCCCTCCGTCCTGCCCCGGATCCCGGCGCTATCCCTTCATCACGCCCTTTATTCCTCCCCGGCAGTCGCCGTGCGCTGGGCAAGAAGAAGCCACTAATGCGCCGGCCTCGCGAGGAGTGTTCCGGTGAAACTTCGGCGTCGATTTCTGGGGAGCGTTTTGGTGGCGGCCCTGGTGGATGTTGGCGCGGCGATCCAGCCCCGGCAAGCATCAGCCGCCGCCGAGAGCGAAGGCGCCGGGATCTCCGTGGCGCCGGCCGTCTCAGCGGTAAGCCCAGCCGTCGCGGCCTTACTGCGCTTGGCCCGCGCGCGCGCCGAAGCCGGCCACGGCGAGCAAGCGGCAGCCACGCTCGAGCGGGCGCTTCGGATCGAACCCCGTAACCCCTGGCTCTGGCACCGGCTCGCGGTATTGAGGCTGCAACAAGGTTACTGGGACCGCTCGGTTGAGCTGGCCAAAAAGTCCAACCTGCTCGCGCGCAACCACCGTCGGCTTCTCACGGGTAACCTGGAGGTGATCCAAGCGGCACGCGTGCGCATCTCGCGCTCTAACGCGAACTAAGGAAGCTCTGCAATGGAAGATTATTCCAAGCTCCGCATCGATCCCGGTGCCAAGCCGGGTGCGCATGCGCCGCGCAAGCGGGTCAGCGCGATGTACCTGGCGGGGGGTGCGATTATCATCGCGATTTTGGCGACTTTGATGGGCAAGGCGTGGCTGGATGGGGCGGTGAACGTCAAGGTCGCCATGGTGTCAAGGACCTTTCCGGCTCAGGCGCACACGCTCTTCAATGCGACGGGCTACGTGGTTCCGCAGCGCAAGGCAGATGTCGCATCCAAGGCGACCGGGCGCTTGGAGTCCTTGCATGTCGAAGAGGGCAGCCGGGTAAAAGCGGGGCAAGTGCTTGCACGTTTGGAGAATCGCGATCTCCTCGCGAGCAGAAACCGCGCGCTGGCGAACGTGGACGTGGCACGCGCGCAAGTCAACGAGGCCGCGGCGGCGTTCGATGAATCGCGTTTGATGTTTGAACGAACCGTTAAGCTGGTTACGAAGCAATTCGCCACGCGGGAAGACTACGACGCCGCGCAGGCGCGATTAAAAAAAGCCCAAGCCGCCCTCGCGAGCGCCCGGGCGTCGGTCGCGCCCGCGGAAAGCGCGCTGCAAGAGACCGAAGTCGCCGTGGAGTACACCTCGATCCGCGCTCCTTTCGACGGTGTGATTCTTAGAAAATACGCCGATCTCGGCGACATCGTGGCGCCTTTGGCATCAGCCGATCAGTCGAAGGGGGCCGTGGTTTCATTGGCCGACATGGGTTCACTGCAGGTTGAGGCGGACGTGGCCGAGTCCAATTTTCCGAGCGTGCGCGCCGGGCAGCCGTGCGTGGTGCAGCTGGACGCCTTACCGGAACTACGGCTGGCGGCGCTCGTGCGGAGCATCGTACCGACCGTGGATAGGAGTAAGGCCACGGTGCTGGTTAAGATTGGATTTCTCGATCCCGACCCGCGCATCTTGCCGGAGATGAGCGCGAAGGTGGCCTTCTTGTCGCGGGAATTGTCCGCCGGTGAGACTCTTCCGGTGTTGACGATCCCGCGCGCAGCCGTGGTCCGCCCATCGGCAACAAGTGGTATTTCGCGTGCACGGCGAGCGCGCGCGGGAGGTGATCATCGCGTCGGCGCAAGCCTTGGGCGACAGGCTCATCGTGGGCCGGGAGTTGCGGGAAGGCGATCAGGTCGTGATTGATCCTCCGGCGCCGGTCAGCGACGGCGCCAAGGTGCGCGTAGAACCTCTGTGAGTTGCCGATGGGGACGATGGTCGAGGTGGCCGATGTTTCCAAGTCCTACCGCCGCGGCGATCGGCGGATCCCGGTGCTCACCGGCATCAATCTGGCCATCGAGGAAGGGGATTTCGTTGCGCTCATGGGACCCTCCGGATCCGGTAAGAGCACCTTGCTGAACCTAATCGCGGGGATCGATCGCCCCGACGGCGGGGCTATCCGCATCGGCGGTGTCGATATCACCCGCCTG
>JBOIDM010000007.1:0-7565 GCA_050740575.1 Gammaproteobacteria bacterium | reverse complement strand
TCGCCTACAATCGTTACGCCAACGATATCGACCGCTTGTTCAGCCGCTACGACATATTCCTGGAGGAGTTTTCCTCCATTTTGCACCGCCAGGCGCACGCCTGAACGAAACATGGCCGAGGGAGTCTCAAGGGCATGGCGGTGAGACACAAGCGTAAGCGCCTGATGTCGGATATCAACGTGGTCCCGTACATTGATGTGATGTTGGTGCTGCTCATCATTTTCATGATCACCGCGCCTCTCATCACGCAAGGGGTCAAGGTCGATCTGCCGCAAGTCGGCTCCGAACCGGTGCCCCCGAGCGATACCGAACCGTTAATTATCACAGTGGACAGAAAAGGTAATTACTATATCGACTTTGGGGACCATCGGCACGATCCCGTGAGCAAAGAAACGCTGTTACAGCGCGTCCAAGCCGTACTGCGTTACAAACCCAAAGTACCGGTCCTCATCAATGGCGATCGGGAGGCCGCGTACGCACGCGTGGTCGAGCTGATGGCGGCGCTCCAAGGCGCCGGCGTGCAAGGCCTTGGGCTTATGACGCAGCCGCCGGAGCGCTAACGGCACGATGCTTCGAAAGCGGCTCCGCTCGTTCCGTTCGTTTATCTATGCCATTGCGATCCATGCGATTGCAATTGCATTATTAACGCTGAGCCTGAACCTAGGCGACCGTTCGCCCGCATCCAAGCCAAGCACTCGGATCGTTCAGGCGGTCGCCATCGATAAAAACAAGGTCGAAGCCGAGGTGCAACGGCTGAAGGAGGCCGAGCAACGCAAGCGCAAAGACGAAGAAGCTCGCCGTAAGGCGCTGGAACGCGATGTGGCCGCCGCGACAGAGAAGCGGCAAGCCGAGGAGAAACGCGTAAAGGAGCTCAAGCAGGAACAAGCGACTCTACGCAAGCAAGAACAGCAGCTCAAGCAGGCAGAAGCTAAGCGGAAACGCGAGGAGAAACAGCGGCTGGCCGAGGAGCAAAAACGAATCGCGCAAGAAAAGGCACTCGCGAAAAAACGTGAAGAACGTAAGCGGGTCGAAGCGGAGAAGAAACGCCTCGCCGAAGAACAACGCAAGAAGGCCGAGGCCGAGAAGAAGCGTAAGGAGGAAGAGCAGCGCCAGCGGGAACTCGCCGCGGCCTTGGCCGCGGAGGAGAAAGCGCGCGCCGAAGCCGCGCAGCGCGATCACGATCAAAGTGAAATCGATAAATATATTAAACTCATTCGTACGCAGATCGGCAACACCTTCAAGTACCCCGAGCGGGGACTGTCGTGTGAACTGTTGGTCAAGATGGTGCCCGGGGGCGACGTCGTGGACGCCGAGGTGATACGATCAAGCGGTAACGCGGTGTTTGACCGGCAGGCGGAGATCGCGGTACGCAAGGCGTCACCGCTGCCGGTGCCCGACGATCCGCGCCTGTTTCAGCAATTGCGCGAGATTCAATTCGTCTTCGAACCGGAGGTATAGGCTTGAAAGGCTGGTATAGATCGGCCGCGTGCTTCGCGTTATTGGCCTGGTGTGTAAGTGCGCAGGCGGTATTAAAAATAAAAATAACCCAGGGCGTGGCCAGCGCACTCCCGATTGCGGTCACTCCGTTCGATCCGCCCGGCGCACAACGGCCGGGCGTGGATATCGCCGCGATCGTTGCCGAGGATTTAGAAAGCAGCGGCGCCTTCGTCCCGATGCCGCGCGCCGATATGCCATCATATCCCCGTGCCTTTTCCGAAATCAATTTTGCCGATTGGCGCCGGGTCGGGATGGACAATTTGGTCGTGGGAACGCTCAGGCCCGGTATCGAGACGGACTACCAGGTCGAGTTTTGGTTGGTGGATGTCTATAAAGGCGCCCAACTCCTGGCGTATAAGGTGCCCGCGAAAGCGGCCCAGTTGCGCTTGGTGGCCCATCAAATCAGCGACGTGATCTACGAGAAGCTGACCGGCGTCAAGGGAGCCTTCGCCACCCGCATCGCCTATGTCACGGTCCAGGAACGCGGCGGACGGAACAAGATCTACGGACTGCAAGTAGCCGACATCGATGGCGAGAATGTGCAGACTTTATTGACCTCACCGCAGCCGCTGATGTCGCCGGCGTGGTCGCCGGACGGACGGCGTCTCGCCTATGTTTCCTTCGAAGGTCGCAGTTCCGCCATCTACGTTCAAGATCTCGGGAGTGGACACCGCGAGAAGGTCGCCGCGGAATCGGGAATCAATAGCGCCCCGGCGTGGTCGCCCGATGGGGGCCGGTTGGCGTTGACACTGTCGCGCGATGGGGATCCCGAGATCTATGTGTTAACCCTCGCGAGCCGCCACATGCGGCGCATCACGAACGATCCGGCCATCGACACCGAACCCTCCTGGTCACCGGATGGAACACGCTTGGCGTTTACTTCCGACCGGGGCGGGGGACCACAGATTTATGAAGTCTCGGTCTCGGGCGGATACCCGCGGCGTTTGACGCACGAAGGGAATTACAACGCTCGCCCCCGCTATTCGTCCGACGGAAAATTATTGGCGCTCGTTCACGGCAACGGCAGCAGTTACCGGATCGGCACCTACAATATGGAAACTGAGCGCCTGTCGGTATTGACCAACAGCCGCTTGGACGAGTCTCCGAGTTTCGCCCCCAACGACAGCATGATCGTCTATACGACAGTCGGGCCGCGGGGCACCGAACTGGCGGCCACCTCGATCGATGGCCGCGTGAAGCAACGCCTGGCATTGTTGCGCGGGGAGGTCCGCGAAGCGGCATGGGGCCCGTTCAGATATTAGAGTCAAGCAAACACAGAGGAGAGATAACGATGCAGACCATGAAAAAGCGAATGCTTATTCTCGCGCTATCCGCTCTCGCGGCGGCGGGATGTGAAAGCGTGGATGAGCTAAGTAAAGAAGACAGTGCAGCCACGGTGGAAGACCAAGGGATTTCTCCGGCCGAGATGGAGGCCATGGACGCGCAATCCGGTGGCGCAAATAAGGGTGGAGCTTACGCCGATGGCGATGTGAGCGGCGGGGGGCGCGGCGGAGAGGGCGCGCGTGTGATCTATTTTGAATACGACAGCGATGAGATCCGGCCTGAATATCGATCGGCGATCGAGGCACACGCCGCGTACATCGCAAGCCACCCCGACACGGTTATCACACTCGAAGGCCACGCCGATGAACGCGGCTCGCGGGAATATAATCTAGCCCTCGGAGAACGCCGTGCGCTCGCGGTGCGCAAACAGATCACCTTGCTTGGCGGTTCCGCCTCTCAGATCCGCACCGTAAGCTACGGCGAAGAACATCCGGGTTCTCCCGGGCATGACGAAAGCGCCTACTCCCTCAATCGACGCGTAGAGATCAGCTACTAGATACCATGTCCGGCACGGCAGTCCGCTCATGGCGCGGCGCATTGTTTTTGACGGTCTGCGCGCCTGTCATGGCACAATATAATGCTCCCATCGTCGAAGGCAATCCATCCGGTGTTGAGGCCCGGCTCGAACGCCTCGAACGGCTGCTCACTAACCGCGGTATGCTGGATCTCCTGGACCAGGTCGAGCGCTTGCATCAAGAGGTGAAACGGCTGCGCGGAGAGATCGAAGTTCAGACGCATCGGCTCGAAAAATACGCAGAGCGCGATGAACACCTGTATGCCGATCTCGATCGCCGGCTGGAAGCGCTTGAAGCCGGCGCGGGCGGCGCGAATGACTCCCGTGGCGCTCCTAATGCCTCCATAAGCCCCGAAGTAATTTCCCCACGAGCGGCTGCTCCAGAGGCTTCAAAGCCTATGATCGAGCCGAAGCGCGTGCTCGAGACCCCAGCCAACACGCCGGCCCATAACATCGGTGAGGCGCCCCCTTTCGGACCGGCACAAGCGCCTTCCGAGGCGGCGTCGGCGGATACGGATACGGGCTCGGCGGTCGCCGCTGGCCGTACGAGCCACGAGGAGGACGACTACCGAAACGCCTTCGACCTGCTTAAGGTAGGCAACTACAACGCTTCCATCTCTGCCTTCAATAATTTTCTCGGGCAGTATCCCAAAAGCACGCACGCCGACAATGCGCAGTACTGGCTAGCGGAGGCTTACTACGTGACTCACCAGTACCAACCGGCAATTGCTGAATATAAAAAACTCCTGGATCTCTATCCGGAGAGCCAGAAATTGACCCATGCTCTGCTCAAGATTGGATACAGCTACCACGAACTAGGCCAGATCGACCAGGCCAGGACTAGCCTCGAGAGTCTCCGGGTTCGTTATCCGGGCACCACGGCCGCACGGCTCGCCGACGAGCGTTTACAGCGTATTCGCCTTGAGCAACCATGACCGGCGCGCGCACGGTTTCTACTCCACGACACTCATGCTCGCCACAGTTCACAAATCGTCCCCCGAGGCGAGTCTACGCGTCACTGAAATCTTTTTATCGCTGCAAGGGGAGTCGAGCCGCGTGGGACTACCGACAGTCTTCGTGCGCCTCACGGGCTGTCCCTTACGCTGCCATTATTGTGATACGGCTTACGCGTTCCACGGCGGTACGCGCTTGCCGTTCAATACCGTATTAGAACGGATCACGGAGTATCATGCTCGTTATGTCACCGTGACCGGTGGCGAACCGCTCGCTCAGCCCGCATGTCCGGCCCTATTGCAACGGTTATGTGATCTGGGATACCGCGTCTCGCTCGAGACGAGCGGCGCCCTCGACATCCGGTCGGTCGATAAGCGAGTCATGAAGGTCATGGACTTGAAGACGCCGGGATCGGGAGAGGCCGAAAAAAACGATTATGGAAATATTCAATATCTTGCGGCGACCGACGAAGTGAAGTTCGTGATTCGCGACCGCAACGATTACGACTGGGCCAAGGAGGTCATGCAGCGCTTTAGCTTTTCTTGCGAGGTCCTGTTCTCGCCGAGCAGCGGGGAGATCAACCCCGCTCAGATGGCTGAGTGGATCCTAGACGACCGGCTTCCCGTGCGTTTTCAGCTTCAACTGCACAAGGTGATTTGGGGTGATACGCCCGGACGTTAGTCCAAGGCGGGCGGTCGTATTGATCTCGGGAGGGCTCGATTCCAGCACGGTCTTAGCCATCGCCCGCGCCCAGGGGCATGAGTGCTACGGATTATGCGTTGATTACGGCCAACGCCATCGCGCGGAGCTTGCGGCGGCGCATCGAGTCGCTATCGCGCTGGGCGTTCGCGACTACAAGGTGATGCATTTGGACCTCTCGGTGGTCGGGGGATCGGCATTGACCGATACAAGCATCGCCGTGCCGGAGACACCTACCGAAGGGATCCCGGTCACCTACGTGCCCGCACGCAATACTCTGTTACTCGGCTTGGCCTTGGCGTGGGCGGAGGTGCTCGAAGCGTGGGATATTTTTATCGGCGTTAACGCGATCGATTATTCCGGGTATCCCGACTGCCGTCCGGAATTCATTCAAGCCTTCGAAGCCGTGGCGCAATGCGCCACCAAGGCAAGCGTGGAAGGAAAGCGCTTTAAAATACATACCCCGCTTATCGAGTTAAGCAAGGCCCAGATCATCGAGAAAGGCTTGCGCCTGGGCGTCGATTACAGCATCACGGTCTCGTGTTATCAGGCCGACGACCAGGGGCGCGCCTGCGGCGTATGCGACGCCTGCCGCTTTCGTCGCACCGGTTTCGAATCCGCCGGCGCGGCGGATCCAACCCGCTATCGCTGAATCATCACGCGATAGTCGCATTGGCTCGGCAGTAACTTGTAGGAGTATCAGTCAATGCCACGGCCGAAAAAAGATCGTAAAATAAAATATCTATGCGAATATGACATTTCATGACACAGGTTGGGCCTGCTATATTGATAAAAATGCGAACAGCGTAGCGCAACTGAAAACAAACGCGAGGGATAGTTTGAATGATCGATAATATTAAGAACCTAGCCGTTCAATACGACGGTAAATCTCCTCAAGAGATTCTGGCGTATGCGCTAACGGAATATGAGCACATTGCGATCTCCTTCAGCGGCGCGGAAGACGTAGTGCTGATCGATATGGCGACGAAAATAAGAAAAGACATCCGTATTTTTTCTCTGGACACCGGGCGCCTGCACGCGGAAACCTATCGCTTCTTGGAGCGCGTAAGGGATCGATACCAGATTCAGATCGAGGTGTTGTTCCCTGATCCGCTCGCAGTAGAGCGCTTGGTGCGCGAAAAGGGATTATTCAGTTTTTATAAAGACGGCCATAAGGAATGTTGCGCCATCCGCAAGGTAGGGCCTTTACGCCGAAGACTCCAATCGCTAGATGCCTGGATCACGGGCCAGCGCAAAGATCAAAGCCCGGGGACTCGAATAGAGCTTGCGGTCATCGAGAAAGACGCCGCGTTTTCAACCAAAGAACGCTCGCTAATGAAGTTTAACCCGCTCTCCAATTGGAGTTCGGCGGAGGTATGGCGTTACATTCAGACACACGATGTACCCTATAACGAATTGCACGAACGGGGATTTATCAGTATCGGGTGTGAACCGTGCACACGGCCGGTACTACCGAATCACCACGAGCGAGAAGGGCGGTGGTGGTGGGAAGAAGCCACCCAAAAAGAATGCGGGCTGCATACGGGAAAGCCGGCTGCCGTGGCTCGCGGTTAAATCGTGCATATAACGTTTGTAAAGAAAATAATGGCCAATGGCCTCCCGTGTCGCAAGTGCATAGAGGTGCATCAGCGTCTAAAGGTAGCGAAATTGCTCGAACGCATCGATAGCATCGTAACAGCCGATGAGCGGGATGCTAAGAGCGAGGGCATGACGCTTGCCCGCGAATATGACGTTGACCGCGCGCCCTTCTTTGTGGTGCGCGACGAAACGAATACTGATCGTATATACACCTCCTATTTTCGATTCGTCAAAGAGGTATTAAACCGCGAGGTTTCGGAAAAAGACTCCGTTGACGAAATGATGGAGCAGGTGCCGGATTTTCTATAAGCGGTCACCGCTAGCATGCCTGCCGGATGCTAGCCCTCGCGGCTAACGAACGGGCAGGTCGCAGGTGTTGATAAGTTGTCCTATTACCCCTCGCGTCCCAGCGCCGCACGCCGCGTCAACTACCTCGCGGGTAAGGTGCGGAGCAAAACGCTCGATGAAATAGTACATATAACCCCGAAGAAAAGCGCCTTTGCGAAATCCGATTTTAGTAGTACTCGGTTCGAACAGATGGCCAGCGTCTAATGCACACAGTTCGCTATCGGCGTCCCGGTCATAGGCCATACTCGCTATTATTCCAACTCCCAGGCCAAGCTTGACGTACGTTTTTATGACGTCGGCATCCACTGCGGTAAGCACGACACGCGGGGTAAGCCCGTGTCTATTGAAGGCCTGATCCAGCTGGGAACGGCCGGTGAAACCGAACACATAGGTAATCAAAGGATAATCGGCGACGGCTTCGAGCGTCAATGGCGATGTCCTCGTCAGCGGGTGATCGCGGGGCACAACGACGCTGCGGTTCCAGCGATAGCAAGGCAGCATGACGAGATCCTCAAAAAGTTCTAAGGCTTCCGTCGCAATGGCAAAATCCACTCGGCGAGTCACAGCCAGTTCGGAGATCTGCACCGGTGTTCCCTGGTGCATATGCAGC
>JBOIDM010000006.1:0-8739 GCA_050740575.1 Gammaproteobacteria bacterium | reverse complement strand
CGAGATCCCCAAGCTCCTTTTGTATGGCCTTCATTTGTTCGTTTAAGTAATATTCGCGTTGGCTCTTCTCCATCTGCCGTTTCACGCGCCCTCGCAAGCGCTTTTGCACTTGCAGGAGATCGAGCTCACTCTCAAGGACGCCGACCAACTGCTCCAGACGATTGGAAAGATCGGTGATCTCGAGGAGCTTTTGTTTTTGCTCGAGCTTAATCGACAGGTGTGCGGCGATGGTGTCTCCCAACCGCTCCGGATTGTCGATTGACGATAAGGTCGCAAGGATCTCCGCGGGGATTCTCTTGTTAAGCTTGACGTATTGGTCGAACTGCTCGAGCAGCGTCCTGCACAATACCTCCACCTCGCGCGGGTCGATCTCCTCGGAGCTCGGGAACTCCACCTTCGCGGTGAATAAACGCTCGGTCTCTGTAAAAGCGAGGATCCGCGCGCGCCGCACCCCTTCCACCAGTACCTTGATCGTGCCGTCGGGTAACTTTAACAATTGCAGGATGTTCGATAGGGTTCCTACCCAATGGACATCGCCGACATCGGGATTGTCGTCGGCGGCGCTTTTTTGAGCGACAAGCACGATCTGCTTGCCTCCGTCCATCGCTTGCTCGAGGGCCTTGACCGATTTCTGCCTGCCCACGAACAGTGGTATCACCATGTGCGGATAGACCACCACATCGCGCAGCGGCAATACGGGAACAATCGTCTGTTCAGTCATCTTGTCTCGCCTTCCTTCGCCTGGTAATGAGTTAGATCCCACAACTCACAGGTAACGATCCACAGAGTTTGCGAATGAATTTACCGCGCATCGCTTGCTCGCTCAATCCGATGCCGCTTTGGAGATTTCAGCACTCTCGTAAATATACAGAGGTTTCGATTCTCCCTTGATGACCGCATCGTCGACCACCACCTTGACCACATTCTCAAGCGAAGGTAATTCGAACATGGTGTCGAGTAAATTGTGCTCAAGGATCGAACGCAGTCCGCGCGCCCCGGTTTTGCGCTCAACCGCTTTACGGGCAACGGCGCGCAAGGATTCGTCTCGGAATTCCAAGGCGCAGCCCTCCATCTCAAACAACTTCGCATACTGTTTGGTTATCGCGTTCTTTGGTTCCGTAAGAATCTGGATAAGCTGTGTTTCGTCCAGTTCATCCAACACGGCAATCACGGGCAGCCGTCCGACGAACTCGGGAATCAGTCCGTACTTGATGAGATCCTCCGGTTCGACTTGGTGCAAAAGCTCGCTCATGCTTTTCTTGTCTTCCTTGCTCTTGACCTCCGCGGAGAAACCGATGCCGCCTCTTTCGGAGCGCGCGCGAATGATCTTCTCCAGACCCGAGAAGGCTCCGCCGCAAACAAACAGGATATTGCTCGTATTGACCTGCAGGAATTCTTGCTGCGGGTGCTTGCGACCGCCCTGCGGAGGTACCGAGGCGATGGTACCCTCGATGAGCTTCAGTAGCGCTTGCTGCACGCCTTCTCCCGAGACGTCCCGCGTTATCGAGGGATTATCGGATTTGCGGGAGATCTTATCGATCTCGTCGATATAAACGATCCCGGTTTGCGCCTTTTCGACATCGTAGTCGCATTTTTGCAGAAGCTTCTGGATGATGTTCTCGACATCTTCGCCCACATAACCCGCTTCGGTTAAGGTCGTCGCGTCGGCAATGGTAAAAGGGACATTAAGAAGCCGCGCCAAGGTCTCGGCTAAAAGAGTCTTTCCGCTGCCGGTGGGCCCCACCAAAAGCACGTTGCTCTTGGCAAGCTCGACATCGTTTTGCTTGATGCGCGAGGTCAATCGCTTGTAATGGTTGTATACGGCAACCGACAGGATTTTCTTCGCCCGGTCTTGACCGATGACATATTCGTTCAGTATGTGCCGGATCTGCTGTGGCGCCGGCAGCTTTTTGTTTCCTCCCGCGGCGGATTTACCCTGCATCTCCTCGCGGATGATATCGTTGCAAAGCTCTACGCACTCATCACAGATGAACACCGACGGGCCGGCGATAAGTTTGCGGACCTCGTGCTGACTCTTACCGCAGAATGAACAATACAAGAGCCGTTCTCCGTCACCGCCTCTAGACTGTTTGCCGTCGTTCATTGGCCACCTCTGGACATTAGGGGTTTAACCTGGCACGGATAATCTTTAATCCGTGAATCATAGCAACCTATAAGCCACCTGCCGGACTTAGCGCGCGTTGATAGAGTACATCATCTATCAACCCATACTCTTTGGCTTCCTCCGCCCCCATGAAATTATCCCGCTCCGTGTCCGCTTCGATTTTCTTCAATGCTTGTCCGGTATGCCGCGCGAGTATCTGATTCAAGCGTTCGCGCGCTTTTAATATCTCGCGCGCGTGGATGTCGATATCCGATGCCTGGCCCTGAAAGCCGCCGAGCGGTTGATGAATCATGAGGCGCGAGTGCGGTAAACAGTGGCGCTTGGTTTTCGCTCCGCCAGCGAGCAGCAGCGCCCCCATGCTCGCTGCCTGCCCGACGCACATCGTATTGACGTCGGGCTTAATAAACTGCATGGTGTCATAGACCGCTAGACCCGCGCTCACGGAACCTCCCGGCGAGTTAATATACAGATGCACATCCTTGTCCGGGTTCTCCGACTCCAGAAACAACAGCTGGGCCACGATCAGGTTGGCCACTTCGTCCGTTACCGGCCCGACGAGAAACACCACCCGCTCCTTGAGAAGCCGGGAGTAAATATCGTAGGCGCGCTCACCCCGCGCCGACTGTTCGACGACAATCGGCACCAGGTTGAGCCCTCTCAGCGTGGATTTCTCGCTTTCGTACACGGTTATTCAGCCTGCCTTTGCTTCTTCGTCAGTCTGCCGTGGATTCATCAGCGCGTCAAACGTCAACGCTTGTTCCTTCACTTTAGCTCTGCTAAGCACCCAGTTTATCACCTCGTTTTCAAGGATGAGGGCTTCGACGCCTGCGAGACGCTTGCGATCCTCGTAATACCATTTAACGACGGCTGCGGCGTCCTCGAAACCCGCGGCCATGCTTTCGACGGAGGATCTCAGCATCGATGCGCTCACCACGAATCCAATAGTTCTTACCAACTCGCCTATGATGAGGCCGACCGCAACCCGCCACCGGGCGCGCTCCTCGAACGGTTCGACGGGCGGCATCTCAATCTGTTCTTGCTTGCCGCTTCGCAGCACCAGTGTGCGATAGGCTTCATCCCGAAGACTCCGGGCTTCGGCGTGGACCAACGCCTTTGGCAATTCCATCGGGTTGGCTTCGAATAGCGTCTGCATGACGCCCGTTTTCACCCGCGTTTGTAGGAGTTGATTGCGCTCGCTTTCGAGACTCGCGCGCACCCTTGCGCGCACCTCTTCGGCTCCACCCGGTTTGATTCCTAGGCATCCGGGCAGTCCCTCATCCAAGGAAGGCAACACGGGTTTTGAGACACTCAAGCACTGGATCAGGAACCGGGCCGGCTTCCCGGCGACATCGGAATTCTGTAAGTCGGCCGGAAGGGTGAGATCCACGCTGCGTTCCGCGCCGGATTCAAGCCCCACCAGCGCGTCCTCGAATCCCGGCAACAGATCGGACACGCCGAGTTCCAACGTGAATCCTGATGCGTGGCTGCCAGCGAAAGCTTCGCCGTCGATGCTACCCTGAAAATCAATTTCCAAACGGTCTCCGCGTTGCGCCGGTCGGTCTACTTTTTCCCAACTTCGATACCGTTGCCGCAGTGCATGGATCGCTCTATCCACATCCGCATCGGTGATGTCGCAAACCGGCTTTATGACCTCCAGATCTTCGGCCGGAACCAGCTTGACTTCGGGGTAGATCTCGAAGGTCGCCTTGTAAATCAATCCCTGGCCGGGAGCCGCCGCGAGCGGCTCGATGGCGGGATCTCCCACCGGCCGAACGTTCTCCTTGCGAATTGCCTCCGCATAGCTGGTCCGCAGGATATCGTCCAGTACCTCCTGGCGCAGTTGTTCGCCGTAACGGCGCTGCACCAGCTTCATGGGCACCTTGCCGATGCGAAAGCCATCGATCCTGGCGGTTAGTGTTAGCTTTACGAGCCGCTTCCGTAGCTCTGAAGCGATGCTCTCCTCGGGGATCTCGACGGTGATGCGGCGCTCGAGCGCCCCGGTCGTTTCCAATGAAACCTGCATTGATATCTACCTGTCACAAAGCGATGGCATGATGACGGAACTGGTGCGAAAGGAGAGACTCGAACTCTCACGGGTTGCCCCACTGGATCCTAAGTCCAGCGCGTCTACCAATTCCGCCACTTTCGCAGACGAAGTCCACGCATCCAATTTGAATCGCCAGCCAGGATAGCATCTAACGGTTAACTGAAAAACCACCCTGCTGTCGTGATGTCATAGACGACGTCATCGCGTCGCTCACGGTCAGCAATTCTCTCCAGCGCAGCGAGTATTGCCGGTCAGCGAAACGATTCGATGCGCTTGCGTTGCTCTCGTAGCCGTTTTAGGGCGATCGCTAACTCTTCGCAACGTTGTTGCTCCTTGGCTACGACCGCACTCGGCGCGCGTTCGAGAAACTCTTGATTTTCGAGTTTTTGCGTCGCCCGCGCGTGTTCGCGTTCCAGCTTTTCGACCTCGGCATCGAGCCGTCGCAACTCCGCCTCGCGATCGATGAGGCCCGCTAAGGGTATGAACAGGCTCAGCCCTCCCGCTAGAGCCGTGGCCATGTCGGCGGAAGGCGCGCCCGTGAGGGTTTGCAGTGATGAGATATGGCAAAGATGCATGAGAAAAAGGCGATTGTTTTCCAGCCATTGATGCTCGGCGCCGGATCCGTGCTCTGTCAGCACCGCAAAGGGTTTCGCCGGCGCAATGTCCATCTCCGCGCGTACGCGCCGCACAGCGAGAACAAAAGTCCTTACCCAATTGAATTCCTCGATCGCAGCGGTGTCAATTGCGAGCGCCCCGGGCGCCGGATAAGGCTGCAATAGGATCGAAGCGCCTCTGACACCCCCGAGCGGCGCGACGCGTTGCCAGATCTCCTCGGTGACGAAAGGAATGATCGGATGCGCCAGTCGCAACAAGGTCTCAAGCACCTCGACCAAGGTCCGTAAACATCCGCGCCGCAGCCGCTCGTCAGTGGCATGGTTCAGCGCTGCCTTGGACCACTCGAGGTACCAGTCGCAATACTCGTCCCAGGTAAACTCGTAGATCGTCTGGGCCGCGAGGTCGAAGCGGTAGGTCCCGAAGGCCTCGATGGTAGCCTGTTGCGCCTGGAGCAAACGCGATCGTATCCAGCGCTCCCCCAAACCATAGCTTACTTCCTCGCTGGAGGCCGTTTTGCCCCCGGTGGTGAGCAGCACGTAGCGGGCGGCGTTCCAAAGCTTATTGCAAAAGTTGCGGTAGCCTTCGATACGGCCGAGGTCGAAGCGGATGTCCCGACCCTGCGTGGCCAGCGCCGCGAAAGTAAAGCGGAGGGCATCGGCACCGTACGCCCCGATTCCCCGCGGAAACTGCTTGCGCGTAGCGCGCTCGATCTTAGCGGCGTCTCGGGGTTGCATGAGACCCGTGGTACGTTTCGCGACCAGGGCATCAAGCTCGATGCCGTCGATGAGATCGAGCGGATCGAGAATGTTGCCTTTGGACTTCGACATCTTATTGCCCTCGGCGTCGCGCACCAGTCCGTGGATATAAACCTCCTTGAACGGGATCTGTCGCGTGAGCTTGAGCCCCATCATGATCATCCTGGCTACCCAGAAAAAAATGATGTCAAACCCGGTCACCAAGACATTGGTCGGGTAAAAGCGCCGCAACTCGTCGGTCTCCTCCGGCCAACCCAAGGTCGAGAACGGCCAGAGCGCCGAGGAAAACCAGGTATCGAGCACATCGGAATCTTGGGTCAGAGCTTGCCCGTCGGGGATCCCATGGCGGGCGCGCGCCTCCGCCTCGGTGCGGCCAACATAGACTAGGCCTTGATCGTCGTACCAGGCCGGGATCCGGTGTCCCCACCAAAGCTGCCGGGAGATACACCAATCCTTGATATTGCGCATCCAGTCGAAATAGGTCTTTGCCCAAACCTCGGGGACGAAGCGGATGGCTCCCTCTTGGACGGCGCGAATCGCTGGCTCTGCGAGCGGCTGCACGCGCACAAACCATTGGTCGGTGAGATAGGGTTCGATCACAGCGTTCGAGCGATCGCCGCGCGGGATCGTGAGCTTGTGATCCTCGACGTGGTCGAGCAGTCCTTGCTGCTCCAAATCGTGCACGATGCGCGTGCGCGCTTCGAAGCGGTCAAGGTCGCGATAGGCCGGCGGCGCTTCGGCATTGAGTAGCGCGCGCTCGTTGAAGATATTAATCAACGGCAGTTTGTGTCTGACCCCGACTTCGTAGTCGTTAAAATCGTGCGCGGGGGTGATCTTCACGCATCCCGATCCGAACGCTGGATCGACATAGTGATCACCGATTACCGGAACACTCCGTCCGGTGAGCGGCAATTGCACCTTCTGACCGATATACGACTGGTAACGCGCATCCTCCGGATGGACTGCCACTGCGGCGTCTCCCAACATGGTCTCAGGCCGGGTGGTGGCCACGACCAAGTACCCTTTTCCATTCACTAGCGGGTAGCGGATGTGCCAAAGACTTCCCGTCTCCTCGGTGGCCAATACCTCGAGGTCGGAAATGGCCGTCAATAACACCGGATCCCAGTTCACGAGTCGCTTGCCCCGGTAAATAAGGCCTTCGTCGTAGAGCCGTACAAACGCCTCCGTTACTGCCTGTGATAAACCGGCGTCCAACGTGAAGCGTTCCCGGGACCAGTCCATGGCCGTACCCAACCTTCGGAGTTGACCCGTGATCGTGTCACCGGACTGCGCTTTCCACTGCCACACCGCTTGCGTGAAGGCTTCTCGTCCCATCTCCTGACGCGTCAACCCCTGCTCTGTCAATTGGCGCTCGACCACCATCTGGGTGGCGATCCCGGCGTGGTCGGTGCCGCATTGCCAGAGTGTGCTGTAACCGCGCATGCGGTGATAACGGATCAAGCAGTCCATAAGCGTGTCTTGGAACGCGTGCCCCATGTGCAGACTGCCGGTGACATTGGGCGGCGGAAGCATGATGCAGTATGCGGACCCGGAGCCGTGCGGCGCGAAATAACCGCGGGACTCCCAGGTGTCGTACCAATGCTGTTCGATGTCCTTGGGATCGTAGGTCTTGTCCATGGTGATCGCTGGGGGTTCGGGAAGATTGCGTGCTATCGATCCCGTCTGCGGGGATGCGCTCGCTGGCGCGGCGAGCAAGCCGCGCAAGGCTCTAAGCTCGGTCAGAATGCGATGGGTGGCGTGCGCGATCTGAACCGAGACAATGCGCTGCACGTGGCCGGTAATGCGCACAGCGAGCGCCTCGAGTTCCGGGGGGTCCAACGGCGGCCTCCCTGGCGGTGTATCCCTTTCGGAACCACTCGCGCGCTCATCCCGATAGAAAGCCGAGACGCGATCTTGAATCACCACATCCTTAAGCACCGGGATTTCGGCCTCGCCGGCGGGTCGCGCCGACTCCGCGGCTAGGCGATCGGGTAGATCATCCGGCGACGCCGGCATCGAAGCATCAGGACGCGCCGGATCGCTCATGCGGGGCTCGAAGCCGATGGGTTTCCAGCGTATAGCCGGCCTCCCGATAAGTTCGATAACGCACCCGCGCCTCCTCACGCTGCGCGGGGTCGTGATCTACCACCTCGATGAGGCGCTCGAATGGTCCACTGGGCGCGGTGCCGCTCATATTGACCACGATCTCGGCGGGCGGGCACTCGCCTTGCCATCCAATCAAGATGGGGGTTTCGGGATCGGGATCTTCGTCCCAGCGTTCATGCGGCAGAAAACTGATGTCTTTATAGGTCCAAAGCAGGTCATCGATGTGTCCCGCTTGCTCCGCGGACCCGGCAAGAATGCACACGCGCCGGCCGCTCGCGAAGGCCTTGCCGACCAGCGTGCACACGACTTGACCGCGCGTACGCCCATCGCGCTCCTCCAGGAGGTAGAAATCAACCCGGGGCATGGGCCTCAGACTTGCGTACCCGGTCAAGCAGGTATTGAACGAGCAGCGGCACCGGCCGGCCCGTCGCGCCCTTCTTGTTTCCCGTACGCCATGCGGTTCCGGCAATGTCCAAATGCGCCCATTTCAAATCCTTGGCAAAGCGCGCGAGGAAGCATGCGGCGGTGATGCTGCCGGCCTCGCGGCCGCCGACATTGGCGAAGTCCGCGAAGGGACTGTCGAGCTGTTTCTGATAATCCTCCCAAAGGGGTAGTTGCCAAGCACGATCGCCGCTCTGCCCGCCCGCGGCGAGCAAAGCCGCGGCCAAGGGCTCGTGATTGCTCCAGAGCCCCGAGGCGTGCTGACCCAAGGCGACCACGCAGGCGCCCGTCAGGGTCGCGATATCGATGACCACCGCGGGCTTGAAGCGTCGGACATAGGTCAAGGCATCACAAAGAACGAGCCGTCCTTCCGCGTCGGTGTTGAGGATCTCGATCGTCTGACCCGAGAGGCTAGTCACAATATCCCCGGGCTTCACCGCATTACCCCCGGGCATGTTTTCCGTCGCCGGAATGAGACCGACGAGGTTAATAGGCAATAGCAGCTCGGCGACCGCCCGCAGTGTCCCGAGGACGCTGGCCGCGCCGCACATGTCGTATTTCATCTCATCCATGGCGGCGGCCGGCTTGATCGAAATGCCCCCCGAATCGAAGGTGATCCCCTTGCCTACCAAGGCCACCGGGGCCTGTGC
>JBOIDM010000005.1:0-6419 GCA_050740575.1 Gammaproteobacteria bacterium | reverse complement strand
TTCAAGCGAGCGCGTGGCGGCAGCGGCCGTTTCGCGCGCCTCACCACACGGCCTCGGGCGTGGCGCTGGTGGGCGGCGGTAGCCACCCGCGGCCGGGCGAGATCTCCTTGGCCCATCACGGTGTGCTGTTCCTCGACGAGCTGCCTGAATTCGACCGCCGCGTGCTGGAAGTCCTGCGCGGGCCGATCGAAGCCGGCACGATTACCGTATCGCGGGCCGCGCAACAAGCCGATTTCCCCGCCCGCTTTCAGTTGATCGCGGCGATGAACCCCTGCCCGTGCGGTTATTTCGGTGACCGGGGCGGCCGCTGTCACTGTACATCAGAACAGATTAAACGCTACCGTGCCAGGATTTCCGGCCCGCTCCTGGACCGCATCGACATGACGATCGAGGTGCCGAACGTACCGCACGAAGTACTCCTCGACCACAGCAGTCACGCCGAGAGCAGCGCCAGCGTCCGCGAGCGTGTGTGCGCCGCGCGATCCCGCCAGCTCGATCGCAGCGGCAAGCCCAATAGCCAGTTGACCAACAAGGAGATCGATCGCTACTGCCGGCTCACCGAGACCGACACCCGCCTGCTCGGGTCCGCAATCGACCGCTTGGGGTTTTCCGCGCGCTCCGCGCATCGCATCCTCAAGGTCGCTCGCACGATCGCGGACCTCGACCCCCGAGAGGATATACAAGCAACGCATTTGACCGAGGCGATCTCCTATCGACGGCTGGAGCGGCCCGCGCGTTGACGCGGCTCCGCGGGGCAGGCCTCATGCTGGGGAATTGTCATTCCGGGTTCGCATGGCTTACTGCCGGCATTGCTCACCGACCATCGCCGAAAAACTTACCTCCCCGCCACTCACCTCGAGGCCCATCAGATTGCGAGCAAGATACTGTAATTCTTCACAGGCATTTCGCTTGACGGCTTCACTCTGGCCCCGCGCTCCCGGCCGGGTCCCGCCGCAATACGATTTTCTGACCTCTTTCAGACTCATTATTTCGCTCCCGCTCAAGGCATCGAACTGGGGGTCCTCGGCATCGTGAAGGACGCTCTCGAAATGACGGCAGGCTTCAAACCAAAATTGCTCCTCCCGGGCGCGCATAAACTCTCTTTCGCCGGTCTTGCTCTTGGTGCAGGCAGCGATTTCGTCTTTTAGACGCGCTATCTCTGCTGGCCGGTCCTTATCCTCCAAGTACACCCGCTGTCCTTTCTCATCCATGTCGAACACGGGGCGGCCGAGCTGCAATAGGTTGAGCTGATCCTGCGCAGCCAGACAGCGACCGAGCCTCTCGTCCTTTTCCCGCTGCTTCGCCGCTTGTGCTTCGCGTTTGCCGGCTTGTTCCTGATGGCGAACCGCCTGTTGCGCTTTCCGCTGCTCTAAGAATGCCTTAAGCCGTTCCTGTGCATCTTCACGTTGTAGCGGAGTAGTTACGGGCAGCTCCATCTTTTTTGAAGCCGTGCCGCGCGGCGGAGTATCGGAGTATTGCACCTTCCCTTGATCATCAACCCATTTGTAGACTTCCGCATGCACCGGTACGATGGCCAATGAGCAGACTAGAAATACCAATACCTTCGTTGTTCGTCCCACTTGCCTGTCCTCCTGTATGCACGCGCCGGCCAGACTGGGCGCGCGGGTCGCGAAGCGGCGAGCAGCGCGCTTTGGCGCTTACGCAAGCGTCAGTTGACTAAGCGCCATCTGCCATCGCTATTGCGGCAAGCTGCACGATAAACCTCGCGGAACTTGCCCTTCTGCACCACGGTCGTCGTGAACTCCCGGCAGGTACGGCCGTCCTTGCGGTAATTACGCACCGGCGTGATTTCGTAGCGGGCCGAGGAACTGTTCCACGCGACCTTTTCCTTTTCGCCCGCGCGTTCCAGAAATTGCTGCATACAATCTTCGTTAGCGACCGCTGCCGTCGCGTCGACTTGGCTCCCCAGGATGGCGCCCAGCAGGGTACCGGTGGCGACCATCGTCGCGTTGCCCGTACCCACCTGCGATGCCAAGGCTCCGCCGAGTGCCGCACCGTTTTCGCGTCCGGAAAGTCTCGGCGTGCACTGGCCGTTTACGAATACGAGACGCTCGTTGCTCCAGGCCCTCCTATCGGGCACTGGCCTAGCATAAATGCTGTCGTCCTCGGAGTAGTCATCGTCTTCGCGGTACCCGGAATATTCATAGCCATCATGGTGGTGACGGCCATCCTTCTTGTAATAATGCTTATCATGATGCTTTCCCCCGTGCTTACCGCGGTAGCCGTGCGCGGGCGCCCAGTCCGGCGGATCGGCGAGGCTAGCACCCGGGAGCAGGCAGACGCTCCCAATGATGAGGAATGCAAGGCGGACTATGCTAAGAATACTTTCCATGTTATAGCTCCTAACTAGAGGTTTACGGGCGAGGGTAGCGGTTGGTTCACCTTCCGCGCGTATTTAGCGGCCAGTACCGGGCCGGAATGAACCCGCGGACGGGACGAGAACCGCGATAAAAAGGCCCCGAGGTCGCCGTTCCCACCCTTGCACTCACGGCGGTAATCCGGTCAAAATGCGCGCTATGACCAACCCCGCCCACAGCATCAAGGTGCGTGTGCATTCCACGTATGTGGAAGAGCAATCTTCACCCGAGAATGAGCAATACGTGTTCGCATACACCATCACCATCGAGAACATCGGCACCGTACCAGCGAAGCTCTTGACTCGGCATTGGATCATTACCGACGCCAACGGCAAGATCCGGGAGGTTCGGGGCGATGGGGTAGTGGGCGAACAGCCCTATCTGCGGCCGGGCGAGGCCTTTCGTTATACGAGCGCCGCGATGATCGAGACCCCGGTCGGTAGCATGCACGGCAGTTACCAGATGATTGCTGACGACGGCGTCGCATTCGATGCGCCGATCGTGGCTTTCGGGTTATCGATCCCAAATCTCCTTCACTGAGGGGCGTGCCGACGCCTTCTCGCGCCTTCCCCATATGGCCGTTTACGCCGTTGGTGACGTACAAGGCTGCTATACGACGCTCCTCGCGCTGCTCGAAAAGGTGCAGTTCGATGCCGATCGTGATCACTTATGGTGCACCGGTGATCTCGTCAACCGCGGTCCCGATTCGCTCTCGGTACTGCGATTCGTCAAAGCACTCGGCCGGCGGGCGGTTAGCGTGCTGGGGAATCACGATCTCCATCTCTTAGCCGTAGCGAACGGAATCCGCACGCCCCGGAGATCCGATACCTTACAAGCGGTGCTCGACGCCTCCGACCGCGATGTACTCATGGACTGGCTGCGCGCACGCCCGTTGTTACACCGAGATCCGGCGCACCGGCTGGTGCTCATTCATGCGGGACTGCCGCCCCAATGGGACATCGCGCTGGCGTGCCGCTGCGCCGCCGAGGTTGAAGCGGTGCTGCGCGGTGATGACTATGTCAACTTTCTCCGGCTCATGTACGGTAATACGCCGGAGCTGTGGTCACCCGACCTGCAGGGTTGGGACAGATTGCGATTTATCACCAATTGCCTGACCCGCTTACGTTTTTGCGATCCGGCAGGCACAATCGCATTGGATAACAAGGGCCCCCCCGGCACCCAAGCGGCTGGATATGGGCCGTGGTTCGAGACGCCGCAGCGCCGCAGTCGCGGGACATCGATCGTTTTCGGCCACTGGTCTACCCTCAGGCTTACCGGCGCTGAAATAGAGCGCTACCACGTTTATCCCCTCGACAGCGGTTGCTGCTGGGGCGGTGAGCTTACGGCGATGCGGATCGAGGATCGGCAATTTTTTAGCGTCAAAGCGAACGCTCGACCATCTGTTCGGGGATAGCAGCCCCACGCACACGGTTCTGATGAGGAACCCGGAGCAAGAAAAACCCCGCAGGTGCGGGGTTAATGTGGTGGAGGTCAATGGTTCGCCTACGGTTCCTTGCAGCGATTCGCGTGCCAAATGCATCGTCTGGTCAGCGACGCGCTAAGCGTCGTTTGAGTACGATAAAGCTGTGCGCGACGCGATGGGTTTCGTCGGCCGGAAAGTCCTGCCGGGACTGCTCGATCCAATCACTGCGATCGTAATGGGGAAAGAATGTATCCCCGTCAAGCTCAGCATGGATCTCGGTTAAATAGATCCGCTCAGCGAGCGGAAGGACGGCGGCGTAGACACTGCTCCCGCCGATGACCATTATCTCCTCACAACCTCGTGTCCAGGCGAGGGCCGCTTCCATGCTCGGGAGGACGATACAACCCGTGATGCAGAGATCCAGGTTGCGGCTCAGCACGATGTTGGCGCGTCCCGGAAGCACGCGGCCGATGGACTCGTGCGTCTTGCGCCCCATGACCACCGGCTTCCCCATCGTGAGGGTCTTAAAGCGCTTTAAATCGGCGGGGAGATGCCACGGTAAGGAACCGTGCGCGCCGATGACGCGCCGACGGGTCATCGCCACGATGATCGAGAGTGAAGCCTTTGCCACCGTTATACGGCGATCGGGGCTAGGATCGGGGAATGGTGGCGGTAGCCGGTGATCTCGATGTCATCGAATGCAAACTCGAATAACGATCTCAAGTGCGGATTAAGCTTTAAGCGAGGCGCCGGGTACGGGCGGCGCGACAACTGTTCCTTGGCCTGTTCCAAGTGATTGAGGTAAAGATGCGCGTCTCCTAGCGTATGCACGAGCTCGCCCGGCGCCAAGCCTGTCACCTGCGCCACCATCGCGCTTAACAAAGCGTAGGAAGCGATATTGAACGGCAGGCCCAAAAAAATGTCCGCGCTGCGCTGATAGATCTGGCAAGATAAGCGACCGTCGGCTACGTAAAACTGAAACAAAAGATGACACGGTGCCAGCGCCATCTTGTCGATTTCACCGGCATTCCAAGCGCTGACGATCAGGCGCCGCGAATCCGGCGTAGTTTTAATCGCCTGCACGACGTCGTTGAGTTGGTCGACCCTCCCGCCCTCGGCCGTGCGCCAGGCGCGCCATTGGGCGCCATAGACCGGTCCGAGTTCACCACTCGCATCCGCCCACTCGTCCCAGATACTTACTCCGTGCTCTTGCAAGGGGCGGATATTGGTTTCCCCGCGAATGAACCACAAAAGCTCATGAATCACGCATTTCAAATACAGCTTCTTGGTCGTAACCGCGGGGAAGCCCGCCTGTAGATCAAAGCGCATCTGATAGCCGAAAACACTGAGCGTGCCCACGCCGGTGCGGTCGCGCTTACGCACCCCATGCTCAAGCACGTGATCGAGGAGAGTTAAATACTGCCGCATGGACTCGCGAAGCCCGTTACCCGTTTAAGGCCGGCGTATGCGCGGGTGCTCAGAGCTCCCGCGGCCGGCGATAGGCATTGCCGATCCACCATATGCCGATCACCAGCATCGGCACTGTCAGCGCCTGCCCCATCGTTAACCAGCCGAAGGCGAGGTAACCTAAGGGTTGCTCGGGCACTTTCGCAAACTCCACCACGAACCGCACTAAGCCGTAACCCAAGAGAAACACTCCCGAGACGGCGCCGCGAGGCCGGGCCTTCGAGGAGAAGATCCACAGCACAAAAAACAAGACCACGCCTTCCAGGAAGGCCTCGTAAAGCTGCGAGGGATGCCGTGGGATGCCGCCGGCGGCCGGATCGGGGAAGATCACGGCCCAAGGCAGATCGGCCGGCCGTCCCCAGAGCTCGCCATTGATAAAGTTCGCGATTCGCCCAAAGCAAAGTCCGGGTGGCACCGCCGGCGCGAGAAAATCGATGACATCAAAAAAGCGCTTACCGAGGGTCTTGCCAAAGACCGCCATCGCGATTAGCACACCGATGAGGCCGCCGTGAAACGACATTCCGCCTTCCCAAATCTTGAAGATAGCGATCGGATCGCTGAGATACATGGAGAGGTTATAAAACACCACGTGCCCTAATCGGCCGCCCAACACCGCGCCCAGCGCGGCGTAGAATATGAGATCGCTGATCTGCGCCTCCGACCAGTCGAGTGCCCGCCGGCGCGCCCGGTAGCGCATCAGCGCCCAGGCCGCTCCGAAAGCGGCAAGGTAGGCGATCCCGTACCAGCGCACGGCTAGAGGGCCGATTCTAAATGCGACCGGATCGATGTCTGGGAAAGGAATCACGGCGGTAATATTAACATGGAGGTGCGCGAACCGCGCTGATGGATGTCGGCATTCCGCGCGGGATTGCATTACACTCGCCACTCGACCCAGGCGCGATCAGACCGAATGAATTTACTCGCACAGGAAACCAGCCCCTATCTCTTGCAGCACGCCGGCAACCCGGTGGTTTGGTATCCGTGGGGAGAGGCGGCGCTCGCCCGCGCGCGCGCCGAGGGCAATCCGATCTTGCTTTCGATCGGCTATTCGGCCTGCCACTGGTGCCATGTGATGGCGCACGAGTCTTTCGAAGACGAGGCGACCGCGGGATTGATGAATGAGCACTTCATCAACATCAAGGTCGACCGCG
>JBOIDM010000004.1:0-8072 GCA_050740575.1 Gammaproteobacteria bacterium | reverse complement strand
CGGCCAGCCCGCGTATGAACGATCCGTCGATCTTGACATACTCCATCGGCAGCTCTTTCAGGTAATAAAAGGAGGAAAATCCGCGCCCGAAATCATCGAGCGCGAACGCGCACCCGAGGTCCCGAATCGATTCGATCAGGCGCCGCGCGCTCCCGAGATCGGCGACCGCGGCGGTTTCCGTCATTTCCAGAATGATCTGTTTCGGGTCCAAGTTGGTCTCGTAGAGCAATCGCTGCACGAAAGGGAGGATCTCGGGATCGTTGAATGCGTGCGCCGACAGATTGATGGAAAAGGAGATCTGCCGTCCGCGGCGTTTGAGCTTAGCCAAGCTCCGCATTGCATCCGAGAGCACCGTCCGGTCGATGGCGTGGATCAATCCCGCCCGTTCCGCGACCTCGATGAACGTGCCGGGGCTGACGAGGCTACCATCATCGGCACGCATCCGCACCAAGACCTCGTAATGGCAGGTTATGCCTGAACGGATGTCCACGATCGGTTGCACGAAGAGCACAAATCGCTTCTCGGCGAGCGCATTTTCGACCCGTTCCTTCCACATGACGCGCTCTTGCATTAGGCGCTGACTTTGATCTTCGAACGAAAATACATGCCAACGTCCGCGCCCGGTTTCCTTGGCTTGATACATGGCCAAATCCGCGTGGGTGAGCAGGTCTTTAACGTTGGATCCATGTTCGGGAAACAGCGCGATGCCGATGCTCGCGGACACCTTGTGGAGCTTGCTGCCGAAGCGAAATTCGGAGTTCGTGATGTGCTCCAAGATTTTTCTGGCAACCTGGCTTGCCTCTTGCGCGTCCGCCCGGCCCAGGACGATCGCGAATTCGTCTCCTCCGAGGCGGCCGATGACATCGATTTCTCTCAGTACCCGAGGCAGAGATCCTCCCAGGGCTTCGAGCAAGCGGTCGCCGGCGGGATGGCCGCTCGTATCATTGACGTATTTGAATTGGTCGAGGTCCAGAAATATCAGGGCGCCGCTATGCCCGTAGCGCTTGGCGCGTGCAATGGCTTCCTCCAACTCTTCTTGCAGTCGGCGCCGGTTAAAGAGACCAGTCAGCGGGTCATGGTCGGCAAGCCAAGCGAGCCGAATTTCGGCCCGCTTGCGCGCGGTGATGTCCATACCGACCGAGAGAATTATGGGATCATCGCGCGACAGTCCCTTGAGCCGGGAGTGGTGCCATACCACTTGTAAGGTAGAATCATCGCTGCAGCGTAGATCGCATTCTTCTTGAACATGCGCGCTCGCGCCGGATACAAGATCCTCTAGATAGCCGAGCTGTCCGACGTTTGATTGGTCGCGCGCCAGCAGGGAGGGGAAGGATCGCCCATGCAACGCCGCGCGCGAATAACCGGAGAGTGTTTCCGTATATGGATTCGCCATAACGATTTCGTGGCGGCGGTTCTGGGTCAGGATGATGACTTGGGCCGTATCCAACACTTGGGTGACGAAGTCACGCTCTTGCCCAAGCTCCTTAACCCGATCGGAGAGATCCCGGCTCTTCTTCGCGAGATCACCGTGCAAGGTCTCGAGCTGTGAGGAGAGGGTCACGGCGGTCGTATTAAGGACATCGACCTCGTCCGGAAGCCAACGGCCCTCGTGCATTCCGTGGATCGCCGCTCGAACCTGGGCGAATGCGGATTCCGCGAGCAACGGCAGATTGGAGGCCGCGCGCTTGAGGCGCGACATGGGCCCCCACAGAGTAGCGAGCAACAGCGATTCAGCCACGAGTAGCCCCGCGATACCCAGTGCGATATTCCGGTGCGTGGTTTCTCGTATCTCCTGCACCTGGCCGGTAACCTCGGCAATTACAACCAGATGGGCTTGCGTCAATTTTAATGATCCCGCGAGCGGCACCAGCCGGACTTCGAAGGCGTGCCCGTCGAGTGACTCATAAATTGCGGTCTCGATCGGCTGCGAAAATGGAAAACGTGAAGCGACGGCATTGAGCAGCGGGACATTACGCGCGGCATTACTCACCGCGACGACTCGCTGACGCCAGTTTTTAAGGAATCGCGTGCTGTCCGCGCTCCCGGGGTTTGGAACGCGGGCGGATGCCACCAAGCCCATGTCGGCGCCCGAGACGCGTTGGAAGTCAAGCACCACATCGGCGAGCGAAACACCCAATACCATGGCCCCGGATCGATTCCCTGGACCAAGAACGGGGATCACCGCGAACTGGATGCACTCGTCCGCGCAATCGTAGAGCTCTTCGGGCGCCTCGTTTTCGATCACGCGTTTGACCGTTTGCACGAGACGATTGGCGCGTGCGTCCCCAGCGCGCCATCCGCGCGCGATGACGGCGTGGCTGGGATCGGAGAACAGGGCCAGGATCTCCATGCCCCTGTCGATCGCAAGAGTGGTCCACAGACGATCGAAGGCGGTTACCGTCTCCCCGCTAGGCGAAGGACTCAATTGCCGCTGGATATCCGGGAGTGACGCGAGTACGGTCCCGAGCTGTCGCAGCCGTTGACTTGACTGGTCGAGTAGGCCTTGTACCTGGCGCGCGTACTCTTGCTGAATACTGATGCGCCGCTTTTGGAACTGCTGATCTAAGGCGAAGTAATTAAGGCCGGTGTAGGAGACGGTGACGGCAACTAGCACGAGGCTGGTCAACAACAGGGCCTTCCATTTGAGGCTAAGGAATCGGCCCGGGTGGGCGGGATTATTCCTAAAAAACTTGTTCATCGCCTTACGCACTGACCTTCGTGAATATGGAAAAACTCGAGCAGAGCGTTTTGGTTTTTATAGAGGAAGCATAATGCCTCCCAACGCGTCGAATCAACCTCAATGTGGCGTAAGGCGCGTCTCGTGTGACCTTCCTTTAAGGAATCGCGCCCATATTTCACCGAAACTAATCACGGCCGATTGAATCGGCAGTTGCACTCCACGACCATGGCTAGCGTTGATATTTGGAGTTGAAGTTCCTATCCTTACTCTTAATTTTGACGTCGGGAAATGACTTGGATATATCGTGCTCGTTTCTGTTCTGGATATCATTCGAATAAATACCGCTCTTGCCGGGTTAGCAATAACAGTAGGTGTCTATGTCCAGTGCATCAAAATATTTCAAACGAAGAGTGCGAAAGATTTCTCTCCAATACTCATCTTAAGCCTTTTGTACAACGAGGCATCATGGTTGATATATGGCTTAGGTATCGAGGAATGGCCGATAATCGCGCTCACCATTATCGCCTTCCCCGCTGAAATCGGCATATTAATCGGTTACGTGCGTTACAAAAAAAATCGGTAGCCGATGCACTGGAGCAAGTCATACCGGGAAAGAGTTTGCGCCAATCTCGGGATAATCACGGAAGTTGAACAGGAACGACTCCGGTGCGCATGCGTCGGCGTAGCGGGTTGTGGTGGTATCGGTGGCCGTGCTGCGGCGGACCTTGCGTATTGGGGAGTGGGGCACATCAAGTTGGCCGACTTTGATACCTTCGAAGCCTCTAATGCGAATCGGCAACTTTACGCGGCAAGGTCGACCGTCGGAAAGGCGAAGATACGGGTCGTCGCAAACAATATCAAAGATATTTCCCCAGATATTCGGCTCGAGCTGTACGAGAAAGGCATCACACTTGAGAATGCTGATGAGTTCGTCGATGGATGTGACACGGTCCTTGATGCCATCGATTATGAATCTCCAAAGTACTCGTTAGCCCTGCATAGGTCAGCACGACTGCGGGGTGTCCCGGTATTCGTGAGCCAATCTATCGGGTTTGGTGCTTCTATGTTCGCCTTTTATCCCGATGCTGAATCATATGAGGAGTTTCTTGGGCTCGACCAGGGCGTCAGCCTGGAGGATCTTGATGTTCGCGATATCGACCTTAGGAAACTGTGTCCACTTACCCCCGCGTATATTGATCCCCATCTCTGGAGTCGGGTAGTCCGCGGTGAGGTAGAAGCTCCTACAGTTGTCGCCGGGCAGACCATCGCTGTGGGCTTAACCGTGACCGAGATGGTGATTCAACTCTCGAAGCGCGGAACAAGACGGCCGCTGCGCATGTGCGCCTTTGATGCCTTGACGACCACCTATACCAAGTCCTACGAATCGCCTATGGGCGATCGCGATGACCGAGACACCTGATTGGAGAAGTACAGAGCGCGCGCAACACCGTACTCGGTAGACCGACTACGGTACCGTGGCAGTTAACCGAATGGTCGGCGTTTATTTTGGCTGAGAGCCTCCCGTCGCAGCGGCAGCGTCGTGCACCGAAACGCTCCGTAACCCTTCTTAACCTCATCGTAAGCCGTAATTAAAACCTCTAAACCGCGCCGTGCTAGTTGCTCAGCAAGCCGGTCGCTGCCGGGTGTCATGACGACGGTGCGCGCGTCAAGATTGACGGTGTTGATCCGAAGAGCCGTGGTCTCATCGAGGGTGGCTTCTATCAGGTCAAAACGTCTGCGAAGCCACCCGAGAGTTTCGCCTGTGAGCGCGGGCGGATAAACCAACGCTACGTCGGGGGACACTGGATTAAAGACGCAATCCACATGGACCACGGAAGACAGAGCGAGATGCAGCGGCACCACCTGGCGATCAATACCGCGTGCCTTAAGCTCCTCTGCCAAAGCGTTTGTCGCTACTATATCGGTCTTTTCCCCCACGCCCACGAGAACCCATTGCGGGAGCACGATGACATCGCCTCCCTCGATCGTGCCGACTTCGATCCGCGCGACCTTGGCGCAACGCGCAAGCAGGTGGTTAATACCCTCGATCTCACGGCGACGGTCGCTCCGCTCAGGGCGGGTGACGAAGACTATATCCGCGACCACGAAAGCCATGTCGCGCGTGTACGTCTGGGCGATGCATCCTTGCACTGGTTCGGCGTATAGTATCTCTACCCCGTGATCTTCCAGAAGGGTAATAAAGGCTGTGTGTTGGTCCGAGTAGCGCTGAATGTTAATATTACACGGATCGCCCAACTCCGCCGGAAACGCCGGCTTGTAGTGTCGTTCTAACTTAGCATGGAAGAGCCTTTCTTCTTCGTTAAGCGCGTTGTCAAGTGCCTTCCCGAGTATGCTCGGATCCCGCCGGGAAGGTATGTGCACGACCACGGTGTGCAACCTAGCGGTGTCGTCATCCAGACGGACCGGTAAAATTGGTAAGGTAGCTTTCAATCTCAACTCCGCTCGCTAAATAGGCCGTGCGGATTGCCATATGGGCAAGACACGATTACCAAGGTGGCGGCCCGTTGCCTTAAATGAGCTTTGTGGCAGCGGCTGTCGCCCTCGGGCGTCTTGCGCGGTTCCCCGATCATGGCGCGAATACGGGCGAGGAAGGTGATGAGCAAGACGAATAACGCAGCAATTGACACCGAGACTAGGTTCCAATATAAGTGCAAAGACCAGCCAAACGCCAGTCATGAGGTTTGTAAGTGAGTCCGGTTGGGGACCACGAACGCTGTGTCTATTACCCACCATGCTACCTCGAGAGCCGAGTGGACCTTCATACCTTAATCTTAGCGAGCCGGTCGGCCCCAGGACGCAATGCAACGTTCCGCGCGCCAGCGTCGGCTGTTGATATTCGTCGCATTCCCTCAAATGAACCCTGACCTAATGCCGAGGGGTATCGACGGGCTCTTCGGTTCGCGTGTTTTCGAATGAGTCTGCCCGACGATCTTGTTACTCATTTCAAGCAGTACTTTGAGATTGTGCCGGCCGACACTCCCGATCTCTTGGAGCAAGCGTTTCGTCTGCGTTACGAGGTCTATTGTCAAGAAGGCCTATTGCCGGGCTTTGATCCGCTCAATTATCCAGATGGACTGGAGCGGGACATCTACGACTACGAGCAACGCTCGGTACACTGCCTGCTCCGCCACCGGCCCACCGGCACCACCGCGGGGACTGTCAGGCTGGTGCTCGCCGACCCCGTCCAACCGGGTGCCCCTTTTCCCGTCGAGGCGGCGGTGGGGCAGCAGTTTGAACAGGGACATGCGAGCATGGCAGGTTCGATCCGCCGCAGCATCGGCGAGTGCTCCCGGTTCATTCTCGCCAGGCGTTTCCGTTCTCGACGTGGGGAACAACAGTGGCCGGATGGCATGGTGGAAGAGGATCCCGACACGGATCGTCGGAGTGACGAGCGCCGAGTCATACCGCATCCGGTTCTGGGTCTCATCAAGGCGGCCATGATCATGAGTTGGGAACGGCAGATCAGCTACTGGTACACGGCAATGGAGCCGCGACTTGACCGGCGCCTCTGTCAGTTTGGACTTGTGCTCCGGCCTGTGAGCCCGCCGGTCGACTATCATGGACAGGTCCGCGCCCACTGGGGCTTCCTTCCAGAGGTCTTTGCAAATATGCACCAGAAGCGTCCCAATGTATGGTGTTTGCTCACTGAGAACGGTAAGATTTGGCCCTCGCCATGCGATGATGCAGCCGGTGCAGCACAGCACCAGGCGAGTTAAGCGAAAACATTCAGGAGGGGGAGTGCTCGAGCGTAGTAGCGCTGAAGGTGCTGCGCCCGCAACTCACATACCGCCCGATGGCATTTTCGATGCCGTTGCCTGCCGCTCGTCAACGAGCCACGCTTGCTACGCGTCTTCGCAGCGGTGCTGCGCCTGCGGCGTGGTTCTGGTGAGGCCTATCCGCCCGGCACACGCCGGGCCATCGAAGGGGGGGCATACCGACTCGACGCTCCGATCATGGGTGCTGTGTCTGATCCTGCTGTGCGGGTGGTCAGCTCGAGCAAGTTCGGAGCAGGTGGTCGTCGCCGTGAATCCGGCGACACCCGTGGGCGCGGCGATCGCCCGAAATACGCTTTCTGCTATTTTTGGCATGCGGTTGCGTGTCTGGGAGGACGGTACGCCAATTCGCGTGTACGTGCTTCCGGACAATCATGCGGTGCATGTCACGTTCTGCAAGCAGATCCTCGGTGTCTTTCCGCACCAGTATCGGACTGCCTGGGACCGCCTCGTCTATTCGGGCACCGGGCAGGCGCCGCTTGAGGTGGCGAGCGAGGAGGAAATGCGCGCAAAGCTGGCAGGCGGCACCCGCAGCGAGGCGCCCGTCGTGGTGAGCAACGAAGAGGAAATGCGCGCAAGGCTGGCAGGGACGGCCGGCGCGATCGGGTACCTTTCGCGGAAGATGATCGATGAGAGTGTCACTATCCTACCGCTGGAGTGAAAAGGTGCACGCGCCGAGAACACAGCCGCACGGGTTTGAGGCCGATGACATGGCGGGCCGCCGCTGCGGCGCGTGGGGCTCGGTTGGACGTCGCTGGGGTACACATCGCGCGCTGAGGTGGCCATCGCTGGTCCTGTGCCTCGGTGCGTGCAGATCGGTGCTCGCTTTCGAGATCTTCGACGGCTTTCACATCCATGGTTTCCTCAGCCAGGGTTATTTTTTTACGTCTGACAACAACCTCTTCGGATCGAGCGAGCGCGGCGGAAGCTTGGATTTCACCGAGATCGGGGTCAACGCCTCCTGGTTGCCCCTGCCTAACCTACAGTTGGCGGCGCAGCTCCTGTCGCGTCGCGCGGGCGAGGGCGAGGGGCATGAGGGAGAGATCGAGTTAGATTTCGGGCTGGCGGACTACACGGCGGTGGCGACCGCGGATCGCCGGCTGGGGGTTCGGCTCGGACGCGTCAGGCTGCCCTTCGGTATCTACAACGAGACGCGCGATGTGGCCTTCACTCGCCCCAGCATCCTGCTGCCGCAATCCATCTACTTTGAAAGGACCCGCGAGCTGGCCCTCTCGGGGGACGGCGCCATGTTTTTCGGGGAGCAGCGTAGCCCTTGGGGAAACTTTGTGCTCGAATTGGGTCCCTTCTTGCCCCGCGTCGACAATCAAGATACGGAGCTGGCCGTTTTTGGGCTGGAGCCGCCGGGCGATCTGGAAAGCCGCTGGTCATTCATCGGGCGCCTGAAGTATGAGACGCCGGGGGAGCGCCTCCTGCTAGCGGTCACGGGGGTCCATTTGGAGATCGGCTACGGCCCCCGGTTTTCTCCGCCCGATGACTTTGGGCCCGGAACGGAGACGTTCGACCCGGTGATCTACTCGGCACAGTACAAAGCTGAGCATTGTAGCTAGACGGGGGAGAATGACCCGCGACCGATCAAA
>JBOIDM010000003.1:0-5422 GCA_050740575.1 Gammaproteobacteria bacterium | reverse complement strand
CCGACCACTCACCCTATCGCGAAGCGCCGCCGCGCTTTCTCCGGCGTCCGCTCGACTGCGTGGTTGGGCGTGTCGCTGTTTTGGCTACCCGAATGAGCGAGGACAATGCTTTGTTAACTGATTCAGCGGTTGGAAATACCGCGGCAACTTCAGGTGCCAATACGACGATATTCGAGCCTTTTGCGATGCGTGCCGCGTACTTGCCACGAACAAACCCACCAGGGAAATCTGCACGCGTATATTCCGCTCGCATTTCGTCCGGTTTAACTGTCTTAGCCTTCTTCATATAGAACCCGCTCGACGTTTGTCGCGGTTCGCGCACTTATGATCCGAATGACATCGTCTTCCTCCGTGTGCGCAACCGCGAGGAGACGACCTTGATCCGAAACCCCGAACGTTAACCAACGAAACTCGCCGATTGAGTGGTCGGGGTCAACGCCTGTAATCGATAGCGTATCCTTCAGTGCGGTCGCCGCTTCTTCAAAGCTGACTTTGTGCTTTCTGAGATTGGTGGCAGCTTTGCGGGGATCCCAGACAAATTCCATTTGCTAATGTTACGCCCGGTCGCGGAGGCGATTAAAGCGCCACCGCAACTGCAGCCGCTCTAACCATTTGAAACAACCCGTTTATGAAGGCGATGAGTGCGGTAAGCCCAATTACCCAACCAAGACCGTAGAACATGCGTTTGCCTTTCCGCGAGCGACCGCAAACCTTTGGCTACCGCTCCCGAAACGCGCGCGCTAATAGCACGAACCCAAAACCGCCCAGGAGCCACACGCCGAAAGGGGCATCGCCAAGCATCAGCGTATCTTCGTCCGCGAAGCCGAAGAGCATCGTCGCGCTCAAGATAAACGCGCCGGCGGCCACCGCGTAGGCGGCGCGTTCGGCGGCAATCCGGATCTCATGCTGGATATCCTGCAACTTGCTGGTATGGATGTTCAACGTAAAGTCGCCTTGCTTGAGCTGCTCCAGGAGATCCACCACGTGGCCCGGAAGGTTCGGAAGCCGCTCGGCCCACATCGGCAGATTCTCGCGCGTGGCCCCCACGATCCGGCGCACGCCGACCCGCTCGCTCATCCAGCGCTCCAAGGACGGCTTGGCCGCATGCCACATGTCCAGATCGGGGCACAGGTGCCGCGCCACCCCCTCGATGTTGACCAAGGTTTTTTGCAGCAGCAGAAGCTGAGGCAGGACCTCCATCCTGAAACGCTGCGCGGTCTGGAACAGGCGCAGCAGGAGGTGACCGAAGGAGACATCCTTGATCGGACGCTCGAACATCGGTTCGCACACCGAGCGGATCGCGAACTCGAAATCATCGACGCGCGTGCCCGCGGGGACCCATCCCGATTCCACGTGCAGTTCCGCCACGCGGCGATAATCGCGTTTGAGAAAGGCCAAGAAGTTATTGGCCAAATAGCGTTGGTCGAACTCGCTCAACGATCCCATGATCCCGAAATCGACCGGTACGATCTTAGCCAGCTCATCGCCCCGAGGCGGGATCACGAAGAGGTTGCCGGGATGCATATCCGCATGGAAAAAGCGATCGCGAAATACCTGAGCAAAGAACAATTGCACACCGACCTCGGCCAATCTCCTAAGATCCACCCCGGCCTTGCGCAGGGCATCGACATTGTCGATCGAGATCCCCGAGATCCGCTCCATTACCAGTACGTCGCGGTGCGTCAGGTCCCATTCGATAGAGGGAACATGAATCTCGCTCGATCCTTCGAAGTTGCGCTTCAATTGCGAGGCGCTCGCCGCCTCGCGCACCAGATCAAGCTCATCGAGTATGATCTTTTCGTACTCCGCGATCACCCGCGTGGGCCTAAGCCGCCGTCCCTCGCTCCAGTAGCGCTCTGCGAGATTGGCGAGGATATCCAGTAGGCTGAGATCACGGCGGATGACCTTATTGATGCCCGGCCGCACGACCTTGACCACCACCTCGCGGCCGTTCAGAAGCTTCGCCGCGTGGACCTGGGCAATCGACGCCGAGGCCAGGGGCTGCTCGTCGAATTCGCTGAAGATTTGCTGTAACGGGCGCTCGTAGGCGGCTTCGACGATCTTGCGCGCCTCGCTCCCGGGAAAGGGGGGCACGTGGTCTTGCAGATTCGCGAACTCCTCGGCGATGTCATCCGGGATCAAATCGCGCCGCGTCGATAGCACCTGGCCGAATTTCACGAAGATAGGGCCGAGGTCCTCGAGTACATGCCGCAGCCGTTCCGCGCGCGGGGCATAACCGGAGCGTGTCCAGTTCCACGGCAGTACGTACAAAAGGAACCGGATCGGCCGGAAAAGGTGGGTAGCCAAAATGATCTCATCGAGGCCATGGCGGATCAGGACCCGCTGGATCACGAGCAAGCGCAGCACCTGGCCGACGCCGATCACGCCGGCCCCTCCTCTGCCGCGCGCCCTAGGCGCCCGCGCAGCCGCTTGATCCGCGCCTCCAGGCGATCGAGGTCGGTACGCAAGTCATCGACGTCGGCCAAGAATCGCAGGACTTGCCATCGCTCCGGTAACAGCTCGGCTTCATTGCGGAGGTACTCGGCGCTGTCGCGCTCGAGCGTTGTGCGCGTCTCGGCAAGCCACCGCCCGGCCGCGCGTCCCCCGCGTCCGAGTTGATGTGCGGCAACATCGCCGATGTAGTGGGAGAGCAACTCCTCCCAATCCACGCTAAACGAAGCCAGGAGCGACTGCAGGTGCCTGCCAAGCGCGACATCGCCGATGATTTCGACACCGCTCGCGACGCTCGCCCCCTCGGTATCCGCACTCATCGCCAAGAGTGCCAGCGGCGTGCCCCGAATCCGCACGTGCACCTCGCCCCTGTGATCGCCGCGCAGCCGAATCGCAGCCGCTTCCGGGGAGAGATAGATCGTCTGCCCGAGGCCCGCCAGCTCCACGGCAATGGTTTTGCCGGCCATGCCCTTCAGGCGCCCAAGCGCCTCCGGGTCGAGCCGCAACAGCGATCCCAATACCCGCTCCAAAAGATCTAACAACGCGGGCGGGGGACCGGCGGCGGCGACTCCCGTCAAAGCTTGTACCCGCGATGCACCGCGACGATCCCGCCACTGAGATTAAAGTAACTCGTAAGCTCGAATCCGGAATCGCTCATCATTGCTTTCAAGGTCTCTTGATCGGGGTGCATCCGGATCGACTCGACGAGGTAGCGGTAACTCGCTTTATCACCGGCAACCAATTGTCCCAGCACCGGAATCACCTTGAACGAATACAGATCGTAGAGGCGTTGCAGGAGCGGAACCACGAGGCGGGAAAACTCCAGGATCACCACCCGCCCCCCATAACGCAACACGCGATGCATCGACACGAGCGCGCGCTCCTTCGCGGTCACATTGCGCAAACCGAAAGCGATGAGGATGGCATCGAAGCTCTGCTCGGGGAACGGCAGTTGCTCGGCGTCGGCAAGCACGACATCGACCTGGCTTACCAGGCCGCGATCGATTAGGCGGTCGCGGCCGAGCCGCAACATCGGGCCATTGATGTCGGAGAGCACGACCCGCCCCCCGGGACCGACTTCGGGCGCGATCAAGGCGCTCACATCACCGGTGCCCCCGGCCAGGTCCAAGATCCGTTCGCCGCGTTTGATTCCGGCGACGGCAACGGCGAAGCGCTTCCACAGCCGATGCGCCCCTGCGGACATCAAGTCGTTCATCAAGTCATAGCGCGGCGCCACCGAGGCAAAGACGCCCGCGACGCGCCGTGCTTTTTCTTCGCCGCGCACCCTTTGAAAACCAAAATCCGCCGCCTCGCTCATGAGGGCGCCGGGCGGCGCTGGTGACCCGCCGCCCGCAATGCATCCAGGTACTTCATCCAGTAGCGGTCCCTATGCATTCCAAGATCATACAAGTAACTCCAGGAATAAAGCCCGGTGGCATGACCGTCATCGAAGCTCAGCCTTACGGCGTAGTGACCCACCGGCTCGATGAGAGTGATGTTGACCTGCTCCTTCCCGGTCTGAAGCACGGCCGTCTCCGGGCCGTGGCCTTTGACATCCGCCGAGGGCGAGTAGACGCGCAATAATTCACACGGCAGGTCAAAACGATGGCCGTCATTGAACGTGATCTCGAGCACACGCGATTTGGAGTGCAATTTGATCTCGGCCGGAAAGGGTTTTTCAGCCATCGCCCAGGCTGTTATAAGATATATCGCGCGATGTCGTCGTCGCCGGCAAGCTCGCTCAATTGCGCATCGACGTAGGCCGCGTCGATGTTTACATCTACAACCTCGCCGCTCCCGGCACTATAGGAGATGCTCTCGAGCAAGCGCTCGAGCACGGTGTGCAGGCGCCTTGCCCCGATGTTCTCCGTTCTTTGATTGACCTGCCAGGCGATTTCGGCGATACGCGCTATCCCGGACTCGGCGAAACGCATGCTCACCCCTTCGGTCGCCATCAAGGCGATGTATTGCTCGGTCAAAGAGGCGTCCGGCTCGGTCAGTATGCGCACGAAATCTTGTACTGTAAGGGCGTCGAGCTCGACACGAATGGGTAAGCGTCCTTGCAGCTCGGGGATGAGATCCGAGGGCTTGGAAAGATGAAAGGCCCCTGAGGCGATAAATAGGATATGGTCGGTTTTCACCATCCCGTACTTGGTGGAAACCGTGCAACCTTCCACCAGGGGCAATAGATCGCGCTGCACCCCCTCGCGAGATACGTCCGGGCCACTGTATTCCGAGCGCCGGGCCACCTTGTCGATCTCGTCCAAAAAGACGATGCCATGCTGCTCCGCTCTCTGTATGGCCTGGGCTTTAATTTCATCTTCATTGATGAGCTTGGCCGCTTCCTCCTCCACGAGGAGCTTGCGCGCCTCGGCGATACGTAACCTCCGGGTGCGCGTACGCCCGCTCCCCAGGTTTTGAAACATCGATTGAAGCTGGCTCGTCATCTCTTCCATGCCCGGCGGGGCCATGATCTCGACCCCGATACGCGGGGCGTTCAGCTCGGCTTCGATCTCCCGCTCATCCAGCGTCCCGTTGCGCAACATCTGGCGAAAGCGATCACGCGTCAGCGATCCCTCCTCGGCATTCGCGAGATCGAGCGTGCCGCTGATCCGCGCCGGCGGTAACAGAATGTCCAGGATCCGCTCCTCGGCCGCCGCCTCCGCCGCATGCCGCACGCCCGCCATGGCCGCTTCGCGGATCATCTTGACCGCCATATCGACCAGATCGCGGACGATCGTTTCCACGTCCCGCCCCACGTAACCGACCTCGGTAAACTTCGTCGCCTCGACTTTGATGAACGGCGCCTGGGCAAGCTTCGCGAGACGCCGCGCGATCTCGGTTTTGCCTACCCCGGTGGGGCCTATCATCAAGATATTCTTGGGCGTGATCTCGTTCCTCAAATCGCCGCTCACCCGCATGCGCCGCCAGCGATTGCGCAGCGCGATCGCCACGGCCCGCTTGGCGGCCG
>JBOIDM010000002.1:0-11182 GCA_050740575.1 Gammaproteobacteria bacterium | reverse complement strand
GACGGCGCGCTTGCATCACCACCTTGAACGTATAGCTCTTCCCGAGTTCCAGGTTGACTGAACGCGGTACGAACTGCCCGCCGATATACGACTCGACGCGCGTCAATACCGGTCCGGGGATACCGATGTTCAGGAACGCCGGTGAATATTCCGGGTTGGCCGTGGTTTCCGGCCAGTTCTTGAACACGTGTAATTTACCGGAGACGGTCATCCTCTCGTTCACACGGAGCTTATCCGTCGACCAATTCAGGTCATACCAGTGGATGGTCCTCATCCGAAGGAACGCTTGCTGCGACTTCTCGCCATGCGCCGACGCTGCCGGAGCATAGAGACCCGTCGCCGCCACGGCTACGGCTAAGCCCGCCGCAGCCCAGGTTCTTATCGCTGATTTACTCATGTTATTGCCTCGTCTGTATTTTAATTTATGTTTCTGTGCATCCGCGATCCGCTTAATACTGATCGATGAACCTGGTCGTGGAGTACCAGCGGCCGAAGAAATGCCAGATAAAGTAGATGAGGATACAAATGAACCCGGAGAAGAATGCCGAGACCGGCACCACGTCCTTCCCGAAGGTTCGAAGCGTACCCTTCTCGACGAAGCGGATGTACTCCGGCGTACCCGTGCGGACATAGTGATAGCCTTGTATGTCGGCAATCGTCATGACCATGCCGTTATACTCGACCGGCTGATGCAAGACGGCCAGCATCGACCAGTTGCCCGGGTAGAATATCAGACCGAAGGAAAGGCCACCGACGACGGCGGTGATCAGGAAGCTCCTCGACCACAGCAACATGACGTCAAGGATGATGGCACCTGGGACCAGCGTGGCTGCCCAGACGAAGTTGATCGGGAAATAGGTCCAACCCCAGAAGTTGAAGTACCTATTGATCCACTCGCCGAAAAGCAAGCCTAGGATGGTGAAGGTCGCGCCTAAGGGCAGGCGCAGCTTGTCCCACATCCAATACTGTACCGCCGCAGGGAAGGTGATGCACATGATGGGCGTCACGGTCACCCACAGACGCCGGTCCTTCCAGTCGGTCCAGAAGTCCCAGTCGCCCATGGTCAGCATCGCATGGACGTGGAATCCGCCGCAGAACACCAGGAAGGAGAAGACAAGGATTAACCAATCCGCTGTCCTCGAGGCCTGGATGATCTCGGCCTTACTAAATACCGTTGGTGAGAGAGAACTCATTATGTTTGCCTCCTCGTTTTGGATTTATTTTACTTTCAACGCGAAAAGCCTCGCGAGCTTCAGGTCCCGCTGCCCGTTGGTTAAGGACCGGGCCGCTGCAAAGAGTCTCGTTGAGGATCCCCTCCGCAACGGCCCACTCACGCTATCAGCTTTCCTTGTTGTTTTTTATACGGCTTTTATACGGCGATGATGCCCTTAAGCACCCTTTAACGCCGGTGCCGCCAGCTCGCCCACGCGCTCGAAGATCTGCGACAGCAGACCGCACAGGCCAAGGGCCATCCAGCCGAAGAACACGAAGCCATAGTGCAACGGGGCTACGAACAGTTCTTCCATCCACCAGAAGGTGTGACCCCACTCATTGAGGCCGACGTTCGGGAGGATCATGAAGGGTCCGACCACCACGACCAGGTACGGCAAGGACACACCCTTAGAAAACATCGGTATCCTTGTGCGAGCATACATGAAGGCGCCCCAACCCGTGATGATATAGATCGGGTAGCTCATGTAGAACTCGATGACATGGCTGGGGGTGAAGTCCGTGTCACGAATCACTGTCTGATGCCAGGTACCATCCTGCTCCGTGTAGAAGCTGGCGCCCCAGTAAATCGCCATACCATAGGCCAGCAACCATACGAAGTGATGGAAGTGACGGTGCATTTCCTCGCGTGGAGTCACGGAGTCCATGTCCCGCGTACGGGTCTTCCACAGGTAGGCACCGATATAGGTGAAGAATGTGATCTCCAAGACCCATTCCGTGTACAAGAAATTCATCCAATAGGTCTTGAACTCGGGCGCGAATGCATCGAGCCCCGCCGACCACCCATAAACCTCTTCATACCAGCGTACAAAGAGATTAAAAAAGGTGAAGCCAGCAACCGTCAGCCACATATTCCTCGCGTTGAGGAAACTTGGCGTTTCCGCCGCTACTGCTCTTGATATAGCACTAGATGATGCTGCCATTTTATTGCCTCCTACTTTTTGGTTTATTAACCACTCCAACCCGGCGCTGCTCCGAGTGTGAAGTTCTTCTTTCGGCTTTGTGTACCCGCTCTGCCTCGACGCGGAGATACAAGACGCCGAAGATTCGTTAAGTCTACCAAGACACGCAAGTATGTCAAGCTAGCCACACGCATATCTCCGCACGGTGGAGACTGCGCGTTTGCTTGTCCTATTATCCCCGTCGGGAAACGACATAAAAAGCTTAAATCGGCCTTGAATTAACGACTTGGAAGTTGCTAAAAATCAGGTCGCTCAGGGGACGAGTGGTAACGGGCCCGCAACCCATTTCGGGGTGGGATGTTTAAAGTGAAAAAAAATTAATTTGTCCATAATTTCGCGGCCGTAGCGGCTCAGGCTGTGGCTATGTAGTCCCGGAGCGCACTCGCCTCGGCTTCGATTTCTTCCATGCGGCCTTTCACGGCGTCACCCACGCTTACGATCCCGCACAGCCGCCCATCCTTATCGGTAACCGGGAGGTGTCGGACGCGCCGATCCGTCATCATCGCCATGACCTTGAGCAGGGAGTCTTGAAGGCCGCAGGTCACGACGTCGATGTGCATCAGTTTGTCGATTGGCATGCGCAGCACCTCCGCGCCATGCGTTGAAAGCCCGTGCACGATATCGCGCTCGGAGAGCACCGCCCGCGGGCGTTGTTGGGCATCACAGACAACGATCGCGCCTATACGCTCCCGCATCAGCAGCTTGGCGGCCTCGGCGATTGTCTCATCCGCGCCGACCGTGACGACGCGCGCGCCTTTGGTCCGAAGAATATCTTCTACCTTCATAAGCTACCCCCGCTGGGGCACCCGCCGTGCCCATCTGGTGTTGTTTTTAGCGTAGATTGAGATTCCGGAAAACGATTATAAACCAGCCGACGGGCGCGACGGCGGGCAAGTGGAGATTACGCTCGTATAAACGCGCTCGAAATCCTCGACCACACGCTCGGCATCGTAGGCGCGCACCGATTCGCGCGCCGTTTCACCCATTCTTTTGCGTCGTTCATCGTCCACCAGCAACGCGCCCAGACTGTCGGCCAGCGCGCGGGGATTGGCGGGCTCTACAACGAAACCGTTTCCGCCTTGGCGCAGGATTTCCGGCACTCCGCCAGCGTTCACGCCCACAGCCGGCAGGCCCAAGGCCATCGCTTCCAGAAACACCAGCGGCTGCACCTCGGTGGTGGAAGCGGAAGCGAAGACATCAGCGGCGGCGATGTGATCCACGAGATCCCGCCCGGTCAGTATTCCCGTCCAGGTAACATGGTCGCTTAAACCCAAGGCGCGGCCCAGAGCCTCCAAGCGGAAGCGGTCTTGACCGTCCCCAATTACTAAGAGGTGGGCATCCACGCCATTTTGCCTCAGATGATGAAAGGCCTCCAGTAAAACGTCCACGCTTTTTTGCCGCACCAGCCGTCCGACGTGGACGGCTATTGGGCGGGTCATGCCGAAACGCCCCTTAAGCTCCGGCTTCGACGCGCTCGCTGAAAAGCACTTTAGACTAATCGGGTTGGAGACCACGTGCACCGGCCGCCGCATTTTGTGGCCGAGAAGCTCGTTCTTCAGGGCTTCGGCCGGTGTGATGACGGCATTGCAGCGGTTGTAATAGAAGGCGAGATAACGCCGGGTGAGATCCTTTGCCAGGGCGAAATCGAGACCAAAGTTATCGAGATATTCGGCGAGAAACCCATGATGGGAGCCGACCAGGGGGCATTTCAATAGCTTAGCAACCCACACCGACTCCAAGCCCATCGTAAAAATCGTATGCAGATGAATAACATCCGCTTGGAAACGGCGCACGGCCTTCAGCGGCCCCACCAGCGAGGGCACGCGCGCCTGAATATGCGCGAATCCCGGAAAGGCCACGGAAGGAAACGGGTAAACCGGTATGCGCGCGTCCAGATCGGAGGTCGCATCACCATTCGCGAGCTTACCGATGTCCATCGTAAAGACCGCCACGGCATGACCGCGTTCTACCAACTGATTGGCGGTGGTGACGATCGACCGGACCACCCCGTTGATCTGGGGCAGAAACGTGTCGGTAAAGATCGCGATTCGCATCGTGTTTTCGACTCCCGGATCCGCGTGCGACCTGCGGACACCTCAAGCGGACCCCGATTCTAGCTGTTGGTGCAGGGTCTGGCACGAGCGGTACAAGGTCAACACCTCGGGCGCGGCGGAAAAGGAGGCGATCACCTGCTCGAAGGGGCACCCCGGAGTCAGCAATTGCGGCAACTCTTGCGAAAGCTCCAAGACATGCACACCGTGTTTTCTCGCCGCCATCAGATAATACAGATAATGCACGGCGCGGATGGCGAGCTTGGGGTCTTGCAAGGCGTCGAGGATGGGGGTCAGGAAGGCGAGCTGCAACGAACGTGAGCGCGTGTCCACTAGCCATTGATCGCCGTCCCGCGAACACACCATCGGCAGGGCCTTGAGGGTCTCGGCGTCGCTGAAACCGATCTTGGGCCACGGCGCCTCGGGTGCCGACATGGCGAATAATCCGGCGAACGCTTTCTGATAGCACCAGGCGAGACTGGATGCCACCGCATCGTCAACCGGCGTGGTTTCGGGATTCGAAAAAACACGCAGCTTCGGTAAGAGTGCCCGGCGAATATCGCCGACAGAGGCGTCGCCGGGGTTATTCACCAGCACCCGGTAGCCTAAACCAGCGATGAGCACGACGCGTGAAAGGGCCTCGAAACGCGGCAATTCATCGAGCAGCCGCTCGAGCCCTCGCGGCTCGATTGCCGTCTGCGTCCAGGCCAAGAACGCGATTAGGTTGCCCGTGATGTAGGTGTTTCCGGACCGGCTCCAAGCATCGAGCACCGCCCCGACGCGTTCATCGGTAATCGTCTCGCCGCGGAAGCATTCCCCCGCCATGCGGTAGATATGGGAGTTGAACGCGGTGACGCCGAAGTCCTCAACATTCCTCCAGCGTAGGCACAGGACAAAGTACTGGGCCAGGAGAAACTCCTGCCAACTTCGGTGACTGAAACGCACCTTGTTCGGGCCGGTCGACACGAACACCGTGCGTTGCAGAATGGCTCCCGCTCCCTCGGCAACCTGGCGGAATCCGGCGATGATATCGGCTGCCTCCTCAAAGATTCCCAGCGTACGAAAATGTTCTTCCCAGCGTTCTCCGACCCTCGTCGCTTCCTCGCTCAACGCCCCTGCGTCGGCCTCGCCGCGATGGGTGGAGAAAAACAGCCAGGCGATCAAGCTGAGTGCATGGAGCAAGTGGTCGATCTCCACCGCCTCCCGCCCCGATAGGCGCAATCCGATGAGATTGCTGCGCCGTAACATCGTTCGGATCGTCTGGTCCATGATGGCGGCGGGGGTGAGCCATTGCGCCTGGCGGAGATCCTCCACGTCGGGTTCGAAGTTGGAGAGAATGAGCGGTGTGAGCACGAGGTCCAGAAGGCTTTGGTCTTGCACGTGCGGTAACCAGTCTTGGCAGGCCGGAAAGACTTCGCGTGCCTGGGCGACGCTGAGGCGCAAAACCTCATGTACATCCTTGGGATCGCTCGCCAAACGCTCCAGCCCGTGAAAACCGCTGCGGATGGCGACCACCACCGAGAATTGCCGGTTGTCCCCGTAGCGAGCGCTCACGTTTCTCAACATCGTGACGAAGAACGACAAGCCGATCGCGGGGTGATTGACCAGGAAATCGTCCACACCGTCCAGAATCACCGCGGTGGCGCGGGTGCGAAATGATTGCTCGACCCAGGCGGGGTCGATCGGCTGATCGGGATAGAGGCTGCGCGCCCAGCGCGACCACCAAGTCCACAACGCGTCCCAAGCGGTCTCGTCCAGCGCTTCCTCTTTCGCTAGATTGATCTGTTGCATGGGGATAAGGAGGGGGAAAGGCGTTTCATCGCGGGGATCGGCGAGGTAAAGCCGCCCGAGGCGCCAGGCGACCATGCGGGTTACGGCGGACTTGCCGACCCCAGCCATGCCCGTGATCACGACGCGGCGCGAGCCTTCCCTCCCGCCGCGGATTTTCTTCGCGACCAGCTCACAAACCTCCCACTGGGTCCCGGCCGAGGCGCCGCGCTTCGGCATGCCTGCGCCTTCACCGACCGCCGCGGCCTCCGCCGCGCCGCCGATCAGCGTATGAACACCGGTAACCCGGTTTACCTCGGCGATCCGCATCAAGGTCCGATCCACGAGTTCAACTGCCGGATTTTGGAGATAACGGCTTACGAGTTTGGAGACGATCGTCACCACCGGCGCCGTCGGCTGCTTCGGCACCTTGACCGAGCCGTGGGTACCGCGGAAATAGATGTTGCGCTCCCGCGGGTCCGCCTCAATCGGGACCGAGAGATCGGATTTAGCGAACACGTCGTGGATAACCGGCGCCGGTAGTTCCAATGCCGCGGCGCGCTGCAACTGCCGGACAAATTCGGTCTCGAGCGCCAAGAGCCACGGGTTTCGCCAGCGCAGGGCGGGCAGGATGTGGTTCCTGCCCCAATCCCTGGCTCCTTGAGTCAGGAACCGGGCCAGCCGCAGAAACGGCACCATCAGTGGATAAAGCAGCGCTTGATACAGCAGCCGGCTGATACCGGTCAGAATGCGGGAACCGCCCGCATGCGGCACGGCGATATTGATGACGCGCCGGGTGCGCAGCCATACCGATCCCGAAGCGGCGATGTCGAAACTCCCGGTTTGGATCTGGCGTTCTATGGCCGCGAACGCCTCCCGCAACATGTGCTTGACGACCAGACCCCCGGTGCTATGAGTCACGAACAACAGGTGGCGATGTTCGTTCCATTGCGTCTCGAGCCAGGTCTTGAGATCGTCGGCGGCCTGGGGGATGCTGGTGCGCTCCCAGAGTTGCGCGGGATATTGGAAGGAAATCACGTCCGCATCGGTCCCCGCGGTGTCCAAGACCCATTCGGGCATGTTGCCCCAGGTCCCGCGGCAGTCCCCGAAGATCCCGTGCACGAACACGATGAGGACACCTCTTGGGAGTTCCCGGTGCATGGAGTTATGCACCGCTCCATAGGTGCTCGTCTCAGCCCAAAAGCTCATGTCAAAGCGCCTTGCGGGCCCACCAGAATAAAAAAGGGAGGCTGGTGCCTCCCTTTTTCCTCCCCATTAACGTGACGGCGGTTTAGAAGGTGAAGCCGAGGTAACCGCCGACGGTCCAGAAGGACAACTCTTTATCCGTGTCGCCAGCCACATTGATGAAACCTAGGCCCTTTTCCGCGAGCTCCCGATTCATGACCTCGACGGTATTGTTGTCCGTGTCGCTTATGTCCGACACCAGGTGGTAACGACCGTCGATACCAAACTTGATCCCGGGAATGATCTCATACTCGACACCAGCGCCGAATTGCACCCCGACGTCAAGATAGGTCGCTGCGTCCGAGGGCGGGCTGATGACATTGAAATCGAGCCCCGCGGGGATGATCCAGGGCCGGAGCTTGCTGCCTTGCATGAACTTGATCTTGGGCGCGGCGCTCACGGTGAACATCGAGATTTCCTGATTACCCGTGATCAAGCAACCGCCATCAGACTCCAAGGCATCGTAGGACTGCGCGTTGGTCAGCAGCGAGCACTCCGCGGCGGGCACGACGAGCACCGCTCTCTCGCCTCCGAAGTGTTTGTACTCCAGGCTGATCTCCCCGAGGGCCTCGGTCGAAGGAAAGAGCCCCCAGAGATCATCGGTCATGCTATGCTCGATAGCCGCCCCCACATACCAGGCACCTTCCGCATCTTGCTCTGGAAATCCCAGAATTTGGCCAGTTCCATCGACGTTATGGGTGTCCGTGAACGACTCGAATCCGCGCGCATTGTTCACGTAGTCCGCATAACCGCCGCGGAAGAACACCAGGTTCTTATGCGAACGCTTCGGCGGCGCTGTCTCGACCGTCGTGACCCGATCTTCCAGCGCCTTGTGCTCGCTCGTGTCCTGAGCCTCCATATCCTCCATCTGTTTTTGCTGCGCGCCGTCGACCGCTCTAATATCCTGAAGCTCCTTCTGCAGCGCCCTCACTTCGTCCTGCATCTCTTGCAGGCGATTCTGCAACTCGCCCATCCGATCATGGGCGGCTGCCGTTTGCGGATAGACAGACGCTAATGCCGGCAGCACAAGCCCAGCGACCACACCGTGAACTAAATTCTCCCACCCTCGTTTCATAGCGACCCCCTTGTTTATGTCAACCAAAGAGCTTTGGTTTCTGTTGTATTGATGCTACATCGCGGATTAACCAAACGTAGGTGATGCCAAGCGTACAAAAACCTTTGTGTCTTTGTCAAGCGTACTGTTTAGCCCTTATAACGAACTCTCTCTCTTCGTAGGCCATAAACAACAGCCTCGCGGAAAACTCACTTTCACTGTTGCATCTATGCAACCGGCCTACAGGGCCTTGACCCCTTGGATGAGCTCCGAAGCCATCTTTTGCCCGTCCCCATAGAGCATCCGGCAGTTGTCCGCATAAAAGAGCGTGTTCTCGACGCCCGAGAAGCCCGTACCCCGGCCGCGCTTGATGACAATGACGTTTTTGGCCTTATCGGCATCGAGGATCGGCATCCCATAGATGGGGCTCGACTTATTGGTGCGTGCGTCGGGATTCACCACATCGTTGGCGCCGATGATCAAGGCCACGTCCGCTTGCGGAAATTCGGCATTGATCTCTTCGAGGTCATAGATTTTATCGTAAGGCACCCCGGCCTCCGCCAGCAGCACGTTCATATGCCCCGGCATACGGCCCGCGACCGGATGGATGGAAAATTTGACCTTCACGCCACGCTCCTCCAAAAGCTCAGTCAGCTCCCAGATCTTGTGCTGGGCCTGGGCCACGGCCATACCGTATCCGGGAACGATGATCACCTTCTCGGCGTAGGCCATCATGACCGCCGCGTCACTGGCCTCGGTGGCTTTCATGCTTCCCGCGATTGCATCGGCGCTGATCTGGGTCTCAACCGTGCCGAGACCGGAAAACAGCACGTTCGCGAGAGAGCGGTTCATGGCCTTGGCCATCAATTGCGTAAGCAACGTGCCGGCCGCGCCGACCACGGTGCCCGCGATGATCATGGCGGCGTTGTCGAGCACGAAACCCTCGAGCCCGACCGCGAGCCCGGTCAGCGCGTTAAAAAGCGAAATCACAACCGGCATATCCGCCCCGCCAATCGGCATGGTCATGATCACGCCGAACGCGAGGGCCAGGAGGAAAAACGCGAGGATGATGACCACGAAGGGCTTGCCGATCACCATGAGCAAACCGAGCACCCCGATGACGCTCAGCACGTAGATATTGATCTGCTTTTGCTTGTCTCTCGGGAACAAGCCGCCGCGCTTGACCAGATCCTGGAGCTTACCGAAGGCGACCAGCGATCCGGAGAACGACACGGCGCCGATCGCCCCGCCGATCACCGCAAGCCCGAGGGCGACTACGCCATGCGCCTCGCTCTTCAATAGCTCGACCGCGCCGATGGCCGCCGCAGCGCCCCCGCCCATGCCGTTATACAAAGCGATCATCTCGGGCATCGCCGTCATCGGCACGCGCTTGCCCGAGACCCAGGCGGCGCCCGAACCAATCGCGATGGCCACGATCATCAAGAGATAGTTTTGCATGCCGGACCAGAAGAAGGTGATGAGGATCGCGACCCCCATACCCGCGCCGGCCCAAACGATCCCGTCGCGAGCGGTGACGGGCGAGCTCATGCGCTTCAGTCCGAGAATAAACAGGACCGCGGCGCTAAAATAGGCGATCTGGATGAGCGTATTCATTTGTTTTCCTTATTTTCTCTTACTGCTCTTAAACATTTCGAGCATGCGTTCGGTCACCACATAACCGCCAACGACGTTACCGGCGGCCAAGATCACACCTACAAACCCTATCGCCAACTCGAGGGTGCTGTCGGGGTCCGCTTTACCCAAGGCGACCATAGCGCCGACCAGCACGATACCGTGCACGAAATTCGAGCCCGACATCAGGGGCGTATGCAAAATCACCGGGACACGACTAATGACCTCATAACCCGTAAAGGCCGCTAGCATAAAGATGTAAAGTGCAACGAAGCCCTCGATCATTGTGATTCTCCTTCGACTAAGGCGCGAGTTGGACCGTGCTTGATATCCCCATCGCGTGTTAAGGTGCTATCGTGCAAGACTTCGTCATCCCAATCAGGATCAAGCTTGCCGTCTTTTACCATTAGGGCCACCAGATTGAACATGTTCTTAGCGAACAGTTCGCTCGCATGCGCCGGAAGCGTGCTCGGCATATTGACCGGCCCACAGATCTCGACATCGTGAAATCTTACCCCCTTGTCGGGTTTTGTGAGCTCGCAGTTGCCGCCGCTTTCCGCAGCCAGATCGATGATAACGGACCCTGGTTTCATGGCTGCCACCATGGCCCGGCTAATGATTCTTGGGGCCGGACGGCCGGGAATCGCGGCCGTCGTGATCACCACGTCGGCTTGGCCCACGTGCTTAGCAATCAGCTCTTGCTGCCGTCGCTTTTCCTCTTCGGTAAGCTCCCTGGCGTAGCCGCCGGCGGCATCGGCTTGAATATCCACTTGGACGAACTTGGCGCCTAGGGACTGCACCTGCTCCTTGGTGGCCGGGCGTACATCATAAGCTTCCACGATCGCGCCTAAGCGCCGGGCCGTCGCAATCGCCTGCAGTCCGGCGACGCCCACGCCGATGATGAGGAATCTTGCCGGACGGATGGTCCCGGTCGGCGTGGTGAGCATCGGCATGAACTTGCTGAGCCGGTAAGCGGCCATGAGCGTGGCCTTATACCCTGCCACCGACGCCTGCGAGGACAGCGCATCCATCGACTGGGCCCTGGAAATTCTGGGAATTAGCTCCATGGCCAAGCTTGTGATCTTTCGAGTCTGAAACACCTTCACGAGCTCCGCGCTCTTATGGGGCGCCATGAATCCCACGACGATACCGCCTTCTCGAAGCCGGTGCGCCTCTTCGATCGTGGGGGGCTGGACGCGCAGCACGACATCCGCTTCGCGGTAAAGCCGCTCGGCATCCTG
>JBOIDM010000001.1:0-13968 GCA_050740575.1 Gammaproteobacteria bacterium | reverse complement strand
AGTGGTTTTAGGCCAAGCAACGTGCTAAAACGCGGTTTTCCTTGATCTGCGGCTTCTGGGTGGCTATGCTCACGGGTAGGCGCCTAGAAATGCCTACGAGCGGATACCGCACCCGTCAGACTCGCGGTTTTTTTATTCCTACCGTTTTCCTGCCGGGTGCGGGTGAACACAAGACCCGAAAGGGGAATAAGCCCGCCGTTCTCGTAGCGGTTCTAGGCACCCGGCGCCCTTATCCGATGGCGTCAACTAGAAGCAATACGAGACGTGAAATGGACAGAGAGAAACAGATACGCATCAGTGCCCAGATCCTCGCCGGCAACCTAGGTGATGGCTGGCAGGATCAAAACGCCGCAGCAAAGGCACTTGCTGACTACACTCGATCAGTCTGGCTGGACGACTGCGCGGAGATAGGGCACGAGGTCGTGATCGATATCGACGTGCAGCGCAACACTTCTGGTGCCGCGAGGCACCTATCGGTCGATGTCTCGCCATACGGGGACGACAGTGACGATCTGGCCCTCGAGGTCGAGTCGGCGCTAACCGACGCACTAGTAATTTGAGAGCGGTTTTTGGACTCGCCGGAGGCAGACGAACTGATGCGCTAGCGCCTAGCGTTTTGCGCCCTCGATGAGGGCGCAGCGCGGTAGGACACTACCCCCTCAGGAGGCTCAAACATGGCATGCATTCGGAAACGGCGCGGTAAGCGGTGTCTGGATTACCGCGATCAGCATGGCCGCCGACACGTGGAAAGCACGAAAGGCACCCGCAAGGCGGCCGAGCGGAGGCTGGCCGAGCGGGTGCGGGCGATCGGACGGGGCACCTATCAGGCACCGAGCGAGGCTATCGACTTCGGTACTCTCGCCGAGTCTTTCCTTGCGCACAGCAAAGGCCGTGTGCGCGCTACGACGCTAAAAGACTACGAGGGCGAGTTCCGGCGCAACCTGTTGCCGCACTTCGGGGGGTGGAGGGTACGCGCGATCCGGCGGGCGGATGTCGAGGCATTCCGATCCAGGCTTATCGAGGAGAACGGCACGGGCACCCGCACCGTCAACAAGTGCATCGGCTTGTTGGGTAGCCTATGCCGTTACGCGATCAGGCATGAGTGGATCGAGGCGAACCCCGCTGAGGGCGCCAAGTTGCGCGCCAGTTCACGCCGTAGTCACGATCTCCTTGAGGCGAATATCCTGACCCCGCCCGAGATCAGCAGGCTGCTAGAGGCCATCCAGGGCCGGGACCGGGTGCTTTTCATGGCCGCGATTCTCACGGGCTTGCGCCAAGGCGAGCTTCTGGGCCTGCAGTGGGGTGATATCGACTGGCTGAACCGTCAGATCATGGTACGGCGATCGTACACTGCCGGACGGTTCTACGAGCCTAAGACCCCAAGCTCGCGCCGTAAGGTGGACATACCCGAGGGGCTTGTCGCGGCGCTCAGGGAATGGCGGCTCGCTTGCCCGCTGGGGGATCACGATCTGGTTTTCCCGAATGGGGCGGGCAAGCCCGAGAGCCAAAGCAACGTGCTAAAACGCGGTTTTTATCCCGCGCTACGCCGGGCCGGGTTACGTCGGATCAGGTTCCACGATTTACGGCACACGTTCGCATCCCTGCTTATCCACAACGGCGAGCACCCGAAGCGCATACAGGCACTCATGGGGCACTCGTCGATCAACGTCACGATGGACGTCTACGGGCACTTGATGCCGGAGGGTGGGGATCAGGTCGCGGATCGGCTCGGTGCGCTGGTTTTTGGCGAAAGTGGGTACAAAACGGTAACAAAATTGACGGAGCGAGGGCGGGAAGGTTCGTAAGTGCTTGATTTCTTGGTGCCGGCGAGAGGAATCGAACCCCCGACCTACTGATTACGAATCAGTTGCTCTACCGACTGAGCTACACCGGCAAATGCGCGCGTCTTAAGTGATTACAAGTATATGCAATGTGGTGATCGCGTAAAATAGAGCAGTCTCATTTATCGCGTATTCTCACGACGACATCCACACCGTCTCGTACAGTCCCTCGGGGCAGTAATGGGAGTTCCGGAATGTGCAATGCGTTGGGATCGAGGTCAATCAAGGCACCCTTGTCCGCGTTGTAGAAATGATAGTGATCCGTGGTATTCGAATCGTAAAAGATCCGCGCCGGATCGACGATGACCTGCCGCACGATGCCGCGCGCCGCGAAAAGCCGAAGCGTGTTGTAGACGGTAGCCTTAGACACGGGCGCGCCGCGGTAGCGAAGCCGATCGAGCACCTGCTCGGCCGATAAGTGCTGATGCTTTCGCAGCAAAAGCAGCGCAATCTCTAAACGCTGCGGCGTCGGTTTGATTGCGTGCCGTTGCAATAGATGAACGGCCGCCGATTCATCGTGAACGAGCATCGAATGCGTTAAGGCGCTGTACGCTAATAATCGTCTAGTGTACGCCTAACTCCGACTGCTTGCACCGTCGCAGCGTACGGGATCGGGAGCCGGCCAGGCGAACGCTTCCCGATCGACAATCGGTGACCGCATTAGGATCAAGTCAGCAAGTAACCGTGCCGATCCCGGCGCCAAGGTCACACCCAATCGAAAATGCCCGGTATTGGCATACAACCCTCGAATTTCGGGGTGGGCTGCGATGATCGGCGTATCGCGTTGCACATACGGTCTCAGACCCGCCCAATGCCCCGATAACTTCGATTTCTGTAGTTCAGGAACTAGTCCGAACGCGCCGGCTTCCAAAAGAGATCGCGCCTCCGAAGTGACGGACTTGTCGAAACCTGTATGCTCAACTGTGCTGCCGATCAAAACATGCCCATCGGCGCGCGGCACGGCGTAGACCCCCTCGCGCGTGAGGATATGGCGGAAAAGCGGCGTTTGGGTTTCGAAGAGAAGCATTTGACCGCGTACCGGTACCAGCGCTGGGGGGAAGGGCAGTTTGGCGAGTAGTTGGCCGCTCCACGCGCCGCCGGCGATGATGACCGATTCGCTCAAAAAGCGGCCGGCGTTGCTATTTGCGCCGAGGACCCGATTATGGGCCACGATAACTGAAAACACCTGCGCGTTCTCATAGAGACCAACCCCGATTTGACGCATCACCGCCGCGAGGGCGCGCAGCAACCGCGGGTTGCGGATCTGGGCCACGCTAGGCCACCGCAAGGCCTGGTCGGATGCATGCACCCGCGGTTCCAGCGCCTGTAGTTCCGCAGGTCCGACGACCTCGCAGCGATAACGGCTAGGTCTAGCCCAGGAGGAGACTACGCCGTTAAGCGCCGCGTCGAACACTAAAAGACCCGATTGCATCCATTCACAATCGATGCCGGTGAGATCATGGAGCTCCCTGGCCAATGCGGGGTATCGGAGCTGGCTCCAGTGCAGGAGGGGCTCGAGCGCGCTCGGGACGCTCCAAGGCGGCAGCGCTCCGAGTATGCCTGCCCCCGCCCAGGATGCCTCCTGTCCCAGGCGATGGCGTTCCAGAAGAACAACCTTAAACCCCGATTTAGCCAGTTCCCATGCGCTGAGCATTCCGATGACGCCGCCGCCTACCACGATGCAGTCAGCACGCATTCGACGACCGTACAGCATCGGCGTCCGGGCCGGCGTTCGAGAAGTTCAAGCTCCCAAGCGATAGGCTTATCGCAATATCACTGGCGGGGTGCCGTCATGGCCAGAATTACGTCAACGCTACGTCCGCATTGGAGCTCTTGGCGAGCTCCCTCGGAAGACTGAACACGACTTTCTCTCGTATGCCGGGCGCTTCCGAAACAGTCTTGCCTCCCCATTCCTTTAGCTTTTGCACCACTTGCTCGACCAGCACTTCCGGTGCCGATGCCCCCGCCGTCACGCCGACTGTCTGTTTGTTCTGTACCCATGCATGTTCGATTTCCGCCGCGCTATCGATCAAGTACGCAGGGATCCCTTGTTTTTCCGCGATCTCTTTGAGGCGCGTGGAGTTCGAACTGGATTGCGATCCCACCACGAGAATCACGTCACATTCCTTGACCATCCGCTTCACCGCGTCTTGTCGGTTTTGCGTGGCGTAACAGATATCCTCTTTCTTCGGTCCGATGATTTTCGGGAATCGCTCTCTCAGGGCATCGATCACTTCCGCCGTATCGTCCATCGACAGCGTGGTTTGGGTCACGAAGGCGATGCAGTCCGGGGTCTTCACTTGCAGGTCCCAGACATCTTGGACGGATTCCACCAGATACATGCCGCCGGCCCCATCGCCGCGCCGGTACTGCCCGAGGGTGCCTTCGACCTCCGGGTGGCCCGCATGGCCGATCAGAATGCACTCCCGTCCCTCGTCTTGGTAGTAGCCCACTTCCATGTGCACCTTGGTTACCAGCGGACAAATCGCATCGAACACGCGCAGTCGGCGGCCAGCGGCTTCATCGCGCACCGCCTTGGCCACGCCATGGGCGCTGAAAATGACTACCGAATCATCCGGCACGTCCTCAAGCTCGTCCACGAATATCGCACCTTTCTCGCGCAATCCGTCCACGACATACTTGTTATGCACAACCTCGTGGCGTACATAAACGGGCGCGCCGTACAATTCCAAGGCCCGCTCGACGATACCGATGGCGCGATCGACTCCGGCGCAAAAACCGCGCGGGTTCGCTAACACAATTCTCATCGCTGCAAACTCCTGCCGCTCATGGATGCGGCCATAGACTTAACCATTATGTCGGTGCATCGCGTTTCAAACCGTCATATAAGATCATCGCCGCGCCCACCGTGATGGCGGCATCCGCGATATTGAACGCAGGCCAGTGCCAGGCTCCGTAATAGACGTCGATAAAATCCACGACATAACCGGAATCAATTCGATCCCATAGATTGCCTACCGCGCCCCCAAGGATAAGCGCCAGCGCGAGTGCGATCCGCGGCCGCTCGGCCGGCGTTTTGAGTAACCATACCACGATGCCTAGGCTGACGGCCGTCGCCAGAAATATGAACAACCAGCGCTGCCAGCCACCCGCTTGCCCGAGGATGCTGAAGGCGGCGCCGGTATTGTGGACCAGCGTAAGATTGAAAGATGGAAACCAGGCCTGCGGTTCGTGCAGCGTCAGATACTGAGTCGCGAGGACTTTGGTCGACCGATCCAGCACGATAATTCCGATCGCGAGCCACAGCCACCTGCCGGCGCTGCCCGGGACGCTCGCTAGATTCGTCTTCACTTGGTTCTTATCGCTCACCATCATCCAACTCGGCTACGCATAACGCCGGATTTCACCCGGACCGTTTACGTTGCTCACACAGCGGCCACATAAGGACGGGAAGGCCGGGTCGGCGCCGACATCCTGCCGATGGTGCCAACAACGGCCGCACTTCGGATGAGCCGAGGGTAGCACCGCGAGCTTAAGCTCCGGGATCCCCGTATCCTTTGTCTGCGGCCCGGCCTGGGTGAGCCCGTCGACCTGCGCGGTGCTCGTAATCATGACAAACCGCAGCTCATCCTCGAAAGCGCTTAAGGAATCGTACAGCGCCCCGTCGCAATAAAGGTGCACCTCCGCATCCAGCGATGACCCAATCCCGCCCGAGACTCGCAAACCCTCGAGCTCCTTCGAGACGACCTCGCGCACCGTGATCACCCGCTCCCAAAGATCGGGATCAAAACGGTCTTCCGGAATGCGCGGCGCCTGATACCATTGTTCTAGAAACACCGACTCGCCTCGTTGGCCTGGAATGTAGGGCCATATTTCATCCGCGGTGAAGCTCAAGATCGGGGCCAGCCAGCGCGTGAACGCTTCGACAATATAATACATTGCGGTCTGCGCCGAGCGCCGTCCCAGGCTCTCGCGCGGCATCGTGTACTGACGGTCCTTGATGATATCGAGATAGAAGCTCCCCAATTCCAGCGCGCAAAACTTGTGCACTTTTTGGTAGATGAGGTGAAGGTGAAACTGCTCGTACGCGTTAATCACGTCTTCCTGCAGGCGCGCGGCGCGGGCCAGCACCCAGCGGTCGAGCATGAGCATCCGGTCGGGCGCTACCCGGTGGGTGGCAGGATCGAAACCCTCCAGATTGGCTAATAGAAAACGGGCCGTGTTGCGAATGCGCCGGTAGGCATCGGCAATGCGTTTCAGGATCTCGTCCGACACCGCCATCTCGGCTTTGTAGTCGGTCGCCGCGACCCAAAGCCGCAAGATATCGGCGCCGAGCGTATTCACGACCTCCTGAGGAACAACGACGTTCCCCCTTGATTTGGACATTTTCATGCCCTCGGCATCGACCGTGAATCCATGCGTCAATACAGCCTTATACGGTGCGACACCGTGCAGCGCGACCGCCGTGAGCAGGGAGGATTGGAACCAGCCGCGATGCTGATCGGAGCCTTCGAGATACAGATCGGCCGGATAGCGCAAGCGATCATCGTTTTGCAGCACGCAGGTATGGGTCACCCCCGAATCGAACCACACGTCGAGCGTATCGGTCACTTTGTCATAGTAGGCCACATCCTCGCCGAGCAGATCGGTGGTATCGAGATCGTGCCACGCATCGATACCGTCCTGCTCAATGCGCCGGGCGACTTCCTCAATCAGTTGACGGGTGTCGGGATGTAGCTCACCGGTGGTCCTGTGAACGAACAAGGCCATCGGTACGCCCCAGGTGCGCTGGCGGGAAATACACCAGTCCGGGCGCTTTTCGACCATGCCGTGGATGCGCAGCCGGCCCCACTCCGGGATCCAACTCACCCTCGCGATCTCGGCCAAGGCCTGGGATCGCAACCCCTGTGCTTCCAAGCTGATGAACCATTGCGGTGTCGCCCGGAAAATGATCGGCGTGCGATGCCGCCAGCAGTGCGGATAGCTATGCCTGAAAACCTCGTGGTGCACGAGCGCACCATGTGCTTTCAGCACCTGAATGATATGTTCATTGGCAGCCCACACATGCTCGCCCGCGAAGAACTCCGTGCCCGGAAGAAAGCGGCCGTCACCGCCGACGGGGTTGTCCACCGCTAAGCCATAGCGCTTACCCACAACATAGTCGTCTTGGCCATGGCCCGGCGCAATGTGTACGGCGCCGGTGCCGGCCTCGGTTGTGACATGGGTCGCTAGAATGACAGGTACTTCGCGGCGGTAAAACGGGTGTTGCAAGACCAAACCCTCGAGCGCCTGGCCACCGCTGTAGGCGATGACTCGATACTCCTCGATGCCATAGCGGTACAGGGTGTCCTTCATCAAGGCGTCCGCGAGCACCAGGCGCTCGACACCGCGCGGCCCCTGGCATTGCACCACCGCGTAGTCGATCTCCGGATTGACGGCCACCCCGTGGTTGGCCGGCAGGGTCCAGGGCGTGGTGGTCCATATGACCACCGACAGCGGCCCGGTCCCCTCGTGCTCGGGGAGGTGATGGCAGCGTTCCAAAAGGCTGGCTTCGTCCAGCACCGCGAAACGCACATCGATTGCGGGCGAGTCGCGGTCTTGGTACTCGACCTCCGCCTCGGCCAAGGCCGATCCGCAATCCGTACACCAGTGCACGGGTTTGACCCCGCGCTGCAGATGGCCTCCCTGAATAATGCGGCCGAGGGCGCGGATGATATTAGCCTCGTAACGATAATCCATCGTCTGATAGGGCTGGTCCCAGTCGCCGAAAACGCCCAAGCGGATGAAATCTGCGCGTTGCTTGTCGACGTGCGCGCGAGCGTAGGCGCGGCAAGCCTCTCGAAACGCCTTGGGCGAAATCTGTTCGCCGGCCTTACCTGACTGCTGTTCCACCATCAACTCGATGGGCAGACCGTGGCAGTCCCACCCGGGAACATACTCCGCGTTGAAACCGCTTAGCGTTCGCGCCTTGACGATGATGTCCTTGAGCACTTTGTTGACCGCATGCCCGATATGGATATCTCCGTTCGCATACGGCGGCCCGTCATGAAGAACATAGTCCTGGGCGCCTTTGCGGGCTGCGCGAATGCGCGCGTACAGGCCGAGATCCTGCCAGCGTTTTAGCATCGCGGGCTCGCGCTCGGCGAGATTGGCCCGCATGGGAAAGTCCGTGCGCGGCAGGTTCAGCGTATTCTTATACTCACTCATGCGAGGTGATCGTCGCGGGCGCGCTCTTGGTTAATAGTTTCCTGGCTTGCTTGGCGTCGAGCGCTATTTGGTGTGTCAGGGTTTCCACCGACTCGAAACGCCGATCATCCCGGAGCTTAGCGACAAACTCCACGGCCACGTCCTGTCCATAGCAGTCTTGAGAAAAATCGAAAATATGTACCTCCAATAAATCGCGGGTTCCACCCAATGCGGGTCTGGAACCGAGATACGCCACCCCCGGCAAGGGCGTCCGCCCGATCCCGCCCACCCTGGCGGCGAAGATCCCTCGCAGCGGCGATCGGTTTCGGCGAAGCTCGATATTCGCCGTCGCAAATCCGAACGCATGACCTCGCTTCTCGCCGTGGACTATCCGGCCGCGGATCGCGTACCCGCGGCCGAGGAGGCGTCGCGCCCGCGACATGTCCCCCTCGGACAGCGCCCGACGCACCCGGGTACTGCTCACGCGCTCGCCCGCGATCTCAAACACCGGTGGTTGCACCACGCTAAACCCGTAGCGCGATCCCAAGGCAACCAGCATCCGGTAATCGCCTTCGCGTCCCTTGCCGAAGCGAAAATCAGCGCCGGCCACCACGCTCCGCACCCCGAGGCCGGACACCAAAATCTGTTTCACGAATGCCTGTGCCGGCAGCTCCGCGAACGCTTGGTCGAAACGCAGGCAAACGAATCGATCGATATCCTGAGCTTTCAAGAGCTCGTACTTCTCCCGCAGTCGCGTCAAGCGCGGCGGGGCGGCTTCAGGCTGGAAGTACTCCTGGGGTTGCGGTTCGAAGACGATCACTGCGGTCGCCAAACCGAGCCGCTCCCCCACGCGTTTGAGTTCAGAGCAAACCGCTTGGTGGCCCAAGTGCACGCCATCGAAATTCCCAACACTGGCCACGCAACCGCGCTGCGTTGGAAGCAGGTCCGTGATTCGCCGGATCAATTCCATTGCCGCACGTACTGCGATTTATACCGAGGGGTGAAACGCGCGCATATGTTCCCACCGCAATCCACCCACCCACAACGCACTCACATACACGAACCCCGCGGAGGCAATCAATGCGAGCAGCCGCAGTGCCCGCTCGGCGGCGGTCCAATGGTACCACTCGCCTGTCTCTCCGCGGCCGAGCAGCAATAACAGGGACATGAGAGCGGCGGCCACGATCACGCGCGCGAGAAACATGCCCCATCCGGGCAGCAACCGGTAAATATTGGCTTGATGCAATCCACGATACAACAAAGCAGCGTTAATATAGGCGCTCAGTGAAGTCGCCAGCGCCAATCCCGCATGCGCCAACGGCCAAATGAGCAGCGCGTTGAGCAGTATATTTGTCAGCATGGCGATCACGCCCACGCGGACCGGGGTGCGGGTATCTTGCCGGGCATAATATCCCGGCGCGAGCACCTTGATGAATACGAAAGCGAGAAGTCCGAACGCAAAGGCAACGAGACTGCGCGTGGACATCTCGACATCGTGTGCACTGAATTCGCCGTATTGGAACAGCGTGCACAGCATGGGTCCCGCGAGGAGCGCAATGCCGAGCGCCGCCGGCAAAGCGATGACCAGCACGCACCGCAGCGCCCAATCGAGAGTGGCGGCGAACGACTCGGCTGAGCCGCGAGTGTGCTTGTCGGCGAGGCTCGGCAAGATCACCGTCGCCAGCGCGACTCCAAACACCCCCAGGGGAAATTCCACGAGCCGGTCCGAATAGTACAACCATGAAACGCTCCCGGTGATCAAAAACGACGCAAGCAAGGTGTCGACAAGGAGATTGATCTGGGCCACCGAGACCCCGAAAATCGCGGGACCCATTAGCTTCAGTATACGCCGGACGCCTTCATCTCCGCGCTTGATGCGCGGCCGCGGGAGTAGTTTCAGCGGCAGCAAGAACGGCAGTTGAAATAACACCTGCACCGCCCCGCCCACGAAAACCCCCCAGGCCAAAGCCACGACCGGCTGCTGCATATGAGGCGCGAGCCAGACCGCCGCGCCTATGATGCTGAGATTCAAAAACGCCGGGGTAAAGGCCGGCACGGCAAAACGGCCGTAGGTCTGCAAGATACCGGAGGCGAACCCCGCGAGCGAGATAAACAGCAAATACGGAACGGTGATCTTGAGCATGTCGACGGTCAGCGCGTATTTGTCCGGATCGGCCCTAAATCCGGGAGCAAACACCAGCACCAGAACGGGCGCCGTCACAATGCCGACCAAGGTCGTTAATCCCAGCCACCCGGCGTGGGCGCCTGCGGTGTGATCGACGAGATGTTTGGTCTCCGCTTGCGTTCGCTGGTTTCGGTACTCTGACAAGACGGGTACGAACGCTTGCGAGAAGGCCCCTTCCGCGAACAGGCGCCGCAAAAGATTGGGGATGCGAAACGCCACAAAAAACGCGTCTGCGACAAAACCCGCGCCGAAGAGCGTCGCGACGACCATGTCGCGCATGAATCCCAACACGCGCGAGACCATGGTCATACCCCCCACGGTCGCGGTGGAGTGAAATAAGCGTATGCTCAGCGTGTTGCCCCTGAAATCAATTTTGCTTCGCGGGCGGGATATCAACCCGCCCTTGACCATAGGGGAGCGTTGCACGACTCCCCTTTGGAATCCCCAATGCTTAAAGTGCCCGCCGCAAACGGCGGGGTATTCAGAATTGCCGCTCGCAACGATAGCACAGGAAGCGGCGGGCAGATATCGCCGTTATTGACATCGGCGCGTCGAATACGCATAGTTCCGCTCCGCTTTACAGATTGTTATTGGAGATCAGCTTGGCTAATTGTCCCTCTGCTCGCAAACGCGCCCGGCAAGCCGAAAAACGCCGGGCGAGCAACGTCAGCCGGCGCTCCCTGCTGCGTTCGATGATCAAGAAAGTCGTGCGCGCGATTCGGCAAAACGATAAGGACGGCGCCACCGCGAGTTATAAGGCGGCGGTGCCTGTTATCGATCGCATGGCGACCAAGCGAATTATTCATAAGAACAAGGCGGCGCGGCATAAAACGCGCCTGCATCTCGCGATCCGCGCCTTGGGGTAGCGCGCCAGCCTCGGGGCTTCCGGCAGCGGATATCTCCTAACTAGAGGACGACGAGATTATCGCGGTGGATCAACTCTGGCTCGTCCACGTAGCCTAGAATGGCCTCGATGCGGTCGCTCGCTTGGCCTCTAATCCGCGCCGTCTCCTGCGCTGAGTAGTTAATAAGGCCGCGCGCGATCTCCCGCCCCTCCGGGTCCAGGCAACTGACCAGTTCGCCGCGCCCGAAGTCGCCTTCGACCGCAGTCACGCCCACGGCCAGCAAGCTCCGCCCTGCCTTAAGCAGCACGCGCGCGGCACCCGCATCCAGGACCAAGCGGCCGCGCGGTTTCAGGCTCCCGGCGAGCCATAGTTTGCGGGCCGCAAGCGGACCCTGTCCGGGGACGAGCAAGGTACCCGTCTCCGCACCGGCGGCGATTTCGAGCAGGACCTCGGGCGTATGGCCCGAAGCGATGATGGTCGCCGTACCGGAACGCGCGGCGAGCGCCGCCGCCGTGAGTTTCGTCCGCATTCCGCCGCGTCCGAGTCGGGTGCCCTCCCCCGCCATGGCGGTGAGAGCGGGTTCGCCTGCGCATGCCCGCCCGATCAACCGCGCCCCTGGGTCGGCGCGCGGATCGCGTTCGTATAAGCCCTCCTGATCGGTCAGGATCACGAGTAGTGTGGCCTCGATGAGATTGGACACCAGCCCCGCGAGCGTATCGTTATCACCCACTCGGATCTCTTCGGTGGCCACGGTATCGTTCTCATTAACCACCGGCACGACCCGCAGCGCCAAAAGCGTGCGCAGCGTGCTACGGGCGTTCAGATAACGCTGCCGGTGCGCCAGGTCCGCATGGGTCAAGAGCACTTGTGCCGTGTGCAAGCCGTGACGCTGAAAGCACGCTTCGTAGGTCTGGATGAGCCCCATCTGGCCGATGGCCGCGGCGGCCTGAAGCTCGTGCAAGGCATGCGGTCTGGTGGCCCAGCCGAGCCGGACCACGCCTTCGGCGACGGCGCCCGAGGTTACCACCACGATCTCGCGCCCTTGGCGGCAGAGCGCCGCCATCTGCGCCACCCAGACCCCGAGCGATTCGGCACGCAAACCCGCGCCATTATTAGTAGAAAGCGAGCTACCGATCTTAACCACCCAGCGCTTGGAGGCGCCGAGATCCGTTCTCTCCGGCCCGGCGCTCATTGTTGCGCGCACGCCTCGGCTTGCGCGCATCGGCTGAGAGCGTCCAGCCGCGCCTGGATCGCATAGACGAGCGCTGGGCAAGCTTCCCCGCTCAAGGCGGAGACCTCGAACACCGGCCCGGTCCACGCCAAGGCCGCGACGATACCTGCGGCGCATGCTTTGCGATCGGCGCCGCACAGCAAATCTACTTTGTTGAGGACCAACCAGCGCTCTCGATCATAAAGCTGGTCACTGAACTTACCGATTTCCTTCTCCACCCCACGGATCCTGGCGACGATGTCCTCCACTCGATTGAGTGTCCCGACATCGACCACGTGCAATAGCAGCCGCGTACGCGCTAAATGCTTCAAGAAGCGCACGCCGAGGCCCGCGCCCTCGGCCGCCCCCGCAATGAGACCCGGCACATCGGCGATGACGAAACTGCGTTCGCTATCGACGCGCACCACACCGAGGTGCGGATGAAGCGTCGTAAAAGGATATTCCGCGACTTTGGGGCGCGCGGCCGAAACCGCTCGCATGAGACTCGATTTACCGGCATTAGGCATGCCCATGAGGCCCACATCGGCCAGCAGTTTGAGCTCGATACGTAAATTGCGGGCCTCGCCCGGTTGGCCATGGGTAATTTTGCGCGGCGCGCGGTTGGTACTGGTCTTAAAACGCGTATTCCCCATGCCGTGCAGCCCGCCCCGCGCTACCACGAGGCGTTGCTTGGGAGCCACGAGATCGCCCAGCAACTCATCGCTGTCGGCGTCATAAACCACCGTGCCGGCGGGGACCCGGACGATGCAATCGGTGCCGGCACGTCCCGAGCATTCCTTACCCCTGCCCGCTTGTCCGTTTTGCGCGCAAAACCGGCGCTTGTAACGAAAGTCCACGAGGGTGTTCAGGCCCTCGGCAACTTCCAGAACGACATGGCCGCCATCTCCGCCATCCCCGCCGTTCGGACCTCCGAAGGGGATGAACTTCTCACGCCGAAAGCTCAGGCAACCATCGCCCCCGGCCCCTGCTTCGACGCGGATCCGCGCTTCATCGACAAATTTCACCGTTCATCCACCGCATCAAAAAAAACCCCGTCCGGGACGGGGCCTTCGAGCGCGCCGACGCGCGGCGTTATTGCGGCATTACGCTGACATAGGTGCGGGTTCTTGGGCCCTTCAGCGCAAAAACGACCCGTCCCGGCGCCAAGGCAAACAGCGTGTGATCGCGTCCACACCCCACGTTTACCCCGGCGTGAACGCGCGTGCCGCGCTGCCTGACGAGGATGTTGCCCGCTTCGACCCATTGTCCCCCAAAGCGCTTGACCCCGAGCCGTTTCGATTCGGAGTCCCGGCCGTTACGCGTGCTGCCGCCTGCCTTCTTGTGTGCCATCGCGTTACAACCTTTCGTTAGCCACGCACTTCCGCCGAACCGCGGATCGACCGAATCGTAAGCTCCGTGAGGTTCTGCCGATGCCCCATCTGCTTACGGTAGTGCTTGCGGCGCTTGAATTTAACGACCATGATTTTCGCACCGCGCGGTTGTGCGGTGATTTCGGCCTCGACCACCGCGCCGTTGACCACCGGCGTCCCCAAGATCACCTGCGCGCCGTCCTTGACCAGTAATACCTCGCGCAACTCTACACTGGCGCCCACCTCGCCCGTGATGCGCTCGACCAAAATCGTGTCTTGTTCCTGAACCGCGTATTGCTTACCGCCTGTCTTGAGCACCGCTAACATGGTCAATTCCCCGTCACCGTGATCCCATCTTGCTGTTACCGAA